>JAYSLK010000063.1:0-1792 GCA_043725585.1 Actinomycetota bacterium | reverse complement strand
TAGATCCAGTCGCGGAACAGATCGGCATCACCTTCCGGGATGCCCGTGAGCTGACAGATGCCGTGGACCGGGATGTGTTGGGTGTACTGCGTGGCGGCGTCAGCGACGTCGAGCCCGTCGAGATCGGCGATCAGGCCGCGGCAGTACTGGCGCAGCTCTTGTTCCATGAGCTGGATCTTCTTCGGGCTGAACGACGGCAGCAGCAGCCGCCGATGGCCGTGGTGGTCGGGCGGGTCGGAGGTGATCGGCGGCGCGGGGCTGCGCGGTGCGTCGGGTCGACTGACGTTCACCCAGATCGACGAGAAGTTCTCGGTGTCGTTGGCGACGGCGGCAACGCCTTCCATCGTGACCGGCATGAACGCCCGTCCGTACCGTTCGGTCGTCGCCACCGGGCACTGCTCGCGCACGCTGTTCCAGATGTCGATCGCGTTCGAACCCCATTGGTCGTCCAGCCAGTCCCAGTCGTTCACCCAGTCGCTGACCGGTGGCATCTCGACCTTGTCGGTCGTGTCGTACGACATGTGGTTCCCCTCCCGCAGAGCGCTCGCGTCGGTGACACTAATCGGGCGATGACGGGCCTCGACTGTCGATCGTCACGGGCTACGGTCGACGGCCATGAGCGAGATGAGCGTGGCGGCCGAATCCCCGATGCCCGATGGTCCGATCCGTGTCGGAGTGGTCGGGGCCGGTGGCCGGATGGGTCGCGCGGTGTGTGCTGCGGTCGTGGCCGATCCGGAGCTCTCACTGGTGGCCGCCGTCGATCCAGGTGCAGTGGGCACCCAGGTGGAGGGGATCGACGTCGTGGGCGAGCTCCGGCCGCTCGCCGAGGCCGGCGCGCAGGTGGTGGTCGACTTCACGGTGCTCGCTGCGTCGCGAACGACGTTGCCGTGGTTGGCGATGCACGGCATCCACGCCGTCGTCGGCACGACCGGCTTCGACGACACCGACCTGGCCACGTTTCGCACCGCCTTCACCGGCAGCAACTGCCTCATCGCCTCGAACTTCGCGATCAGCGCTGTCTTGATGATGCGTTTCGCCGAGCTCGCTGCGCCCTGGTTCGAGACGGCGGAGATCATCGAACTGCACCACGATGCCAAGGTCGACGCACCGTCGGGCACGGCGATCACCACCGCACAGCGCATGGCTGCCGCGTCGAGCGACTGGGCGGCGGATCCCACCCAGCACGAGGTGGTCGCCGGCGCCCGTGGCGGGCATGGTGCCGACGGGATCCACATCCACTCCGTGCGCATGCGGGGCATGGTTGCCCACCAGGAGGTGATTCTGGGTGCTCTCGGCCAGACCTTGACGATCCGTCAGGACAGCTACGACCGGGCCAGCTACATGCCCGGTGTGCTGCTCGCCTGCAAGGCAGTCGCGACCCACCCCGGACTGACGATGGGCCTGGACACCTTCCTCGGCGTGTAACCCACGTGCCCGTGAGCCGCAACCGCACCGGCTGCGGGTGGCGCTCACGGAGTCGATCTAGCCGAAGATCTAGCCGAGGGCGGCGATGGCTGCGTCGTAGTTCGGCTCTGCGGCGATCTCGGGCACCAGCTCGGTGTAGGTGACCGTGCCGCTCTCGTCGAGCACCACCACGGCGCGAGCCAGCAGGCCCGACAGCACGCTGTCGGCGAGGGTCACACCGAACGACTGGCCGAAGTCGCTGCGGAAGCTCGAGGCGGTCTGCACGTTCGTGAGTCCCTCCGAGCCGCAGAAGCGGCCCTGGGCGAAGGGCAGATCGGCCGAGACACACAGCACGACGGTGTTGTCGAGGCTGGACGCGCGCTCGTTG
>JAYSLK010000062.1:0-11774 GCA_043725585.1 Actinomycetota bacterium | reverse complement strand
GGGTCCCAAGTGCTCGACCTGATCGAAGCGACTCGATCGATCCAGGCCTACCTGCCCACGCACCACTGGTTGAAGTTCGTCGACTTCTACCGCGACCCGATCCTGTGGCGCGACGTGAACGAAGGCATCGTCCTGCAAGCGATCTACGTCGCTGTCTTCCTCGGCGCGGCGTGGGCCAACTTCACCACGAAGGACATCACCAGCTGACCACTCGAGCCTCGACATCAGTCTTCATCCGGCTTCACCTGGATGTTTCGGACCACTTCGTGTCGTGAACAGCAGACGCTGGTTCGAAGTCCACGACCGTGCCGTCTTCCGATCGCCATGACTGTCGAGCCTCTTTGGGGCATGACCACACGAGAGATGCGCTCCATCGCGGCCCTGTTCAGCTCGCAGGATGGGCTGGCAACGATCACCCAACTCAGCGAGCGCGGCGTGACGCCTGGCCTGCTGCGCCAACGGTTGGCGAGTGAGGAGTGGGGGCGCATCGGTCGAGGGGTCATCGCCGTCGGGTCGGCACCTCCTTCGTGGCGGCGAAGCGTGCGGGCCGCAGTGCTCGCTGCAGGGCCACACTCGTTCGTGAGCCACGCGACCGCCGCCCGACTGCACGGCTTCGACGGATACGAACGAGCGAACCGGATCATCATCTCCAGCGTCGAGGGCCACCACGTCCGGTCGATCGAGGGTGTCGAGGTGCACCGATCGACGGTCCTGGGCAACGAGCACCGCCGCCTCGTCGCCGGCATCTCGTGCGCGATCGAGCCCGTCGCCCTGATCCAGATCGCAGCCACCGACGGTCGCGACAGCGCGGCTCAGGCGCTCGACAGCTACCTCCGCGATGGAAAGTCCGCCGAGTGGGTGAGATTCGTTGCGTCGCCGTTGGTGCGGCCGAAGTTCGGCGGGCCCCGAATCGTCCTCGAACTGCTCCGCGAGCGCGTGGAGGCGAGGTTGCCGCGCAGTTGGTTCCAACGCCTGGCTGGTCGGGCGCTCGCGACGAGGGGACTCGACATGGTGGACGAGTATCCGGTCCGCGACGTCGACGGCACGCTCCTGGCCGAACTCGATCTCGCACTGCCATCGTTGCGGATCGGTGTTGAATGCCAGAGCTGGCGATGGCACGCGTCCCCGCGGGCCAAGGCGCACGACAACCAGCGCAAGCGGAGCCTCCGACGCCTGGGTTGGGAGATACTCGAACTCTGGTGGACGGATCTCGACCTGATGGACGATGTTGCTGCCGACCTGGACATCGCGATGGCCCGTCGCCTTTCCAGCCGTGTCTGAACCGATCCGAACCGGCCCGAGCAGGCGGTTTCGAACCACTTCGTGTCGTGAGCAACAGAGACGGGTACGAAGCGGCGCGATCGTGGATCAGGGATGCAGGTCGACGACCACGGCGGCGTGATCGCTCGGCACCACGCCGTCCACGGCGTCGATGCCCGCCAGATGGGCACGAACCGGGTTGCCCAGCGGTTTCGGGCGAGGCCAACTGACGAACACGTAGTCGAGGCGACGATTCGGCCATGCGGTGGCCGCTTGGTAGGGGTTGTCGCGGCGCCACGTGTGACCCGAGCCCTCACCCACCTGCTCCCAGGCATCGCTGAGCACGAGGTTTCGGATCGGCCCGGCCCGTCGACCGGTGAGCAGCCGAACCTCGTCGCTGTCGGGTGGAGCGTTGAAGTCTCCGCAGACGACGACCGGTGGCTCCGTATCAGGGTCGGGTCGGCGGGCAGCGACGATGCGGAGGATCTCGTCGGCTTGCGCCTGCCGCATCGCCGAATCGTCGAAGCGGTGATCGAGATGAGTGCACATCACCATCCACTCACGCCGGTCGACGCCGACGCGCGCCGACAACGCTCGTCGATGGCCGGGCGTGCCGTCGTGGCGGGGCAACGGGTGGCTGACCACATCGGTCAGCGACTCGCGAGCCAGGATCGCATTGTGGAAGCCCGGGCGACCTTCGCCGCGAACGTCGGCGAACGGGTCGTCGGTGATCGCCCATCGGTAGCCGAGCGACGTTGCGAGCTGGGCTGCGAACGAGTCGTCACCCAAGCTCCACACCTCCTGGAGGCACACCACGTCCGGAGCCTCGGCCGCGATCACCGAACGGATCGCTTCGGCCCTCAGCTCCCACGGCCCGAACCGCCACCAGACGTTCCAGGTCATCACACGCATCAGAGCAACCCTTGCACACCTTCGATGGTGTCGGCCTCGGCGGCGCTCTTGTCGGGCCGGTACCTGCGCACACGCGCGAACCGCAGTGCCACCCCGCCGGGGTATCGGCGCGACACCTGCACGCCGTCGACGGCGATCTCGACGACCATCTCGGGGCGCACGTGCACCGTGATGCCCTCGGTGCCGATCGCGCGCCGCTGCAGCTCGATGGTCTGCCATCGCAGCAGGTCGTCGGTGAGCCCTTTGAAGGTCTTGCCCACCATCACGAACGCTCCCCCGTCGCCGCGGGCGCCGAGGTGGAGGTTGCTCAACCAACCTGCGCGTCGGCCGTGCCCCCACTCGGCCGCGAGCACCACGAGATCGAGGGTGTGCACCGGCTTGACCTTGCGCCACGTCGCCCCACGCCGACCAGCCTGGTACGGCGAGTCGAGCGCCTTCACGACCACCCCCTCGTGGCCGGCACGAGTCGCCTCCTCCGCGAACGAATCGGCGAGAGCCCCATCGTCGGTCTGGATCGACGGGAGCACGAGGTGAGCCGGCACGAGACCGCGCAGCGCCTGCGCCCTCGTCGAGAGCGGTTCGTCGATCATCGACCGACCATCCGCGTGGAGCACGTCGAAGAAGAACGCCGCGGTGGAGTGCAGACCGCTCATCGTGTCCTGGAATGGTCGAGGCCGGCCGTCGTCGGCCACCCCGAGCGACTCGCCGTCCAACACGATCGACTCGACGGACAGACCGGCGACTGCGGCGACCACGTTGGGCATCGAGGCCGTGACGTCGTTCAGTCCGCGGGAGAACAGCCGCACCTGATCACCGGACTTGTGAGCCTGCACGCGCATGCCGTCGAGCTTCCACTCCACGCTCGCCGGTCCCGTGAGTGCGATCGCTTCTCGGGCGGTTGGTGACGTGGTGGCCAACATCGGCTGCACGGCGAGCAGCGGGGTGAGGCCCACATCGAGGTCACCCCCCGCCAGGGCGAGTGACGCAGCGGCTCCCAGGTCGCCCAACAGCATCGCCGCGCGCCGAAGCGTCGCCGCAGGAACGCCTGCGGCCTTCGCGATGGCCTCGGCGACCACGCCGTCGTTGGCTCCCTGACGCATCTCACCTGTCAGGACGCGAACGAGGTGCCGTTGCTCGTCGTCGGTCAGCCGGCACATGAGGTCGACCAGAAACTCGTCCCGCTGGCGGTGGGAGCCAGCACCTACCATGCCCGCAAGCCGATCGAGCACTCGATCGATCTCGCTCACCGAAACGGTCGGGGTGGTCGCCGGCGTCACCCGGGCATCGCGCAGCGTGGCCCACCCGATGCCGATGCGTCCCTGTCGCGGTTCGCCGACGAGGAGACCGACCACCGCCGGCGCCAGCAGGTTCGCCTGCGCGCGCGGCACCATCCGCAACAGGTCGGCCAGCACGGCGATCTTGGTCGATCGTCGCGGTGTCTCTGCCACCGCGGTGGACGCGCGCACGACCTCGATGTAGTCCATGTCGTCAGTCTTGCGCGCCGAGCCAGCCGAGCCACCGGAGCCACCGGAGCCACCGGCCGACCGGTCACTCAGGCGTCGCCACGGAGTGCGTCGACCCTTCGGAAGTACTTCTTGGCGAACGCCAACAGTTCGGCATCGCTCGGATGGTCGAGCGACTCGACACCGACCACGTGCTTGGCGACGGCTGCGTGACGCTTGTCGAGCTCGGCCATGAATGCTGCCTTGGCCGTTCCCGGTCCGGTGATCAGGATCTCCGTTGCATGCTGCACTGCCGTGGCCACCTCGTCGAAGAACTGTCTGTCGTCGGGTGCCCGCCCCGCACCGATCGAACCCGACTTGCGATGCAACTGCCGCGGGTTCTCCGACACGAGCTTGATCAGGTGATGCTCGTCCACCGAGAAGTCGATCACGGTGGCCTTCTGGTGATCAAGCCAGATGATGACGTGCGGATAGGACATGAGAACTCGCTCTCTCTGGACGATGTTGCGATGCGACTCGACGTCGCCCTCTGCCGTCAACGTATGCCCGGGCTCGAACCGCGTTGCAGTGCCATTGGTCCTTCGGCGCAGGACCTACAGGGCGAACCCGAACATCCCCCGGGCCCGGAGCCGCTCGGCCAGGCGCTCGTCGTATGCCTCCTCGGGATGGGAGCGAACCAGCTCGTCGAGAGCGACAGCATCATCGCCGACGAGGATCCGCCACTCACCGGCAAGCACGCCGTCGAGGATGATGGTTGCGGCATCGCTCGCGGACAGGGGTGCCGCGTCACGGAACTGCTCCGCCTGGAACTGGAGCCCGATGCGGATGTCCTCATCACTGGCCGCCGACAGATCCATGCCTCGCTTGGCAAGCCGTTCTCGCATCTCGACGATCTGCTCCTGGGTGAGGTCTTTCGGATCGCGACCGAACGCCTTCTGCGAGTTGATCACGATGGAGGTGCCGACGTGGCCGGGCATGACCACCGATGCGGTGAGGTGTGGGGCGTTCATCTTGAAGTCGTTGATCAACGCCTCGGTGAAACCCTTCACCGCGAACTTCGCCGCGCTGTACGCAGTGTGCGGGATCGAGGGGCCGAGCGAGGCCCAGAACCCGTTGACGCTGCTGGTGTTCACGACGTGGCCGGCGTCAGCATCGAGCAGCATCGGCATGAAGGCTCGCGTGCAGATGTACACGCCACCCCAGCAGACGTCGAAGGTCTTCTCCCACTCACCGCGATCGTCGACGACGAAGCTCCCTCCGCCACCGATGCCGGCGTTGTTGAACAGCAGGTGCAGCTGCGAACCGTGGCGGGCAGCCACGTCGTCACGAAACTCGAGCACACTCGCCTCATCCGCGACGTCGGCGACGAACGAGGTGATGCGCACACCGGAGGTCGCTCCCGATTCGGCAAGCGCCTGGGACTCGGCCATGTTGTCGGCCGACACGTCGCACATCGCCACGTGCGCCCCAGCCGCGGCAAGTTGGCGCACCAGTTCGCGTCCCATGCCGGTGCCACCACCGGTGACCACAGCAACACGTCCCTCGAATCGATCCACGGCCAGTTTCCTCCTCGACATGCAAGATCTGGCTGGCAGTCTGACACCATGTCGGCATGGGTGGATTGCTCGACGAACTGGACGCATGGCTCGACGCCAACTGGGATCCCGAACTGGCGGTCGGCGACTGGTGGGAACGGCTCGGTCTCGCCGGGTGGGCGGCACCATCGCTGCCGACCCACGCCTACGGGCGCGACCTCTCCCGCAACGAGGCGATCGCCGTGGCCAAGCGCATCGCCGCCCAGGGAGCGCTGAACGCGCCAGGCGGGCTCGGCATGCTGCTCGCCGCACCGACGATCGCCGCACACGGCACGCCCGAGCAGATCGAGCGCTACGTCAAACCGATCGTCACCGGAGCCCAGGCGTGGTGCCAGCTGTTCAGCGAACCCGGGGCCGGTTCCGACCTCGCCGGGCTGGGCACCAGGGCCACCCGCGACGGTGAGGAATGGATCGTCAATGGGCAGAAGGTGTGGACATCCGGCGGGCACATCGCCGACATGGGCATGCTGATCGCACGAACCGACCCCGACGTTCCCAAGCATCAGGGCATCAGCTGGTTCTCGTTCGACATGCACCAGAACGGGGTCGACGTGCGGCCGCTGCGCGAGATGACCGGTCGGGCGCTGTTCAACGAGGTGTTCCTGAGCGACGCCCGCGTTGCCGACGACGCTCTGGTGGGAGGCGTGCACAACGGCTGGGCCGTCGCGAACACCACGCTGGCGTTCGAACGAAGCGGGCTCGGGGCAGGTGCCGGAGCACCGATGGCTCTCGCCAATCCGGGCACCATCGCCGGCGATCTGCTGAAGACGGCCGGTTCATTCGTCACCAAGCAGCGGACTCCCGGCGGCGGCGGTGGCGGGGCCATGACCGCCGGCGCCCAACGCCTGTTCACCGAGATGGCCAAGGCAAGCGGCAAGAGCGACGACCCGAACGTGCGGCAGGCGTTGATGAAGCTGCACACGATGAGCGAGATCGGCCGATACACGACCCTTCGCCACAAGGCGCTGCGCGAACGCGGCCACGATCTGCCCGGCGCAGGCAACGTCGCCAAGTTGTCGATGAGCGAGATCGTGCGGCAGTCGCGCGACCTGGGTCTCGCGATCTCTGGCGCGTACGGAACGCTCCATGCCTACGAACCCGCAGGTCGCACCGCGCTCGATGCAGCGACCGGCAATCCGTTCCTCGGCCACATCACCGAGATGGCGCTGTTCGCCCAGGCACCTCCCATCTACGGCGGCACCGACCAGGTTCAGCGCAACATCATCGGCGAACGGGTGCTGGGACTGCCCAAGGAGCCGAACAACGACCGCACCGCCACCTGGAGCGAGCTCCCGAAGAACACGTGACCCTGGTCGGCCGGCGTCAGAAGATCACTCGGTCGGAGAGCCCTACCCGGCTACGGCCGCTCCGCTTTGCGACGAACATCGCCCGGTCGGCCTCGATCAACAACGAGTCGGCATCGGCCAGCTCACCGTTGTGGTGGGCAATGCCCACGCTGACGCCGAGTTGCACCGTCACCTCGCCCACCGACAATGGTGATCGGATCGCGTCCACGATTCGCTGCGCGATGCGCACCGCTGCGCCTTCGTCGGTCCCGGGACACAGGAGCACGAACTCGTCTCCGCCCGTGCGCGCGATCGTGTCGTTCGGTCGAGTGAGCCGGCACAACCGTGACGACACCACCCGCAGCACCTCGTCGCCGAGGGCATGCCCGTGGGTGTCGTTGACATGCTTGAACCCGTCGAGGTCGAGCAGCAGCACCGACACGTGACCGAATCGATCGTCGTGGGCCACGGCCATCTCGAGTCGTTGCTGGAGCAGGATGCGGTTGCCCAAACCGGTGAGCGGATCGTGCAGCGCCTGGTGTTGCAGCTCGCTCTCCAACCTCTTGCGCTCGGTGATGTCGCGCAAGCTCGCGCGGAACTCCACGACCTCCCCGGTTTCGGGATCGCGCACGACGGACGTCGAGTTCACGACCCAGATCCATGTGCCATCGTGCCGGCGGATTCGCATCTCCGACATCCCCCAACCGTGCTCGATGATCCGTGGCACGCTCGACCGTGCCGACACTCGATCGTCGGGGTGGATCAACTCTTCGGCCGGGGTGCCGACGAGCTCGGACGGCGAGATGCCCGTCACGGCCACCGACGAAGGCGAGACGTACTTGAACATCCCGTCGGCGCCGACGAGGATCACCAGATCGGCAGCGGTTTCCGAGAGCAACCGGAATCGCGCCTCACTCACCCGGAGCGCCTGATCGAGACGGAGCCGCTCGAGCACGTGGGCGACGGTCTCGGCCACGATGCGGAGGAACGTCACCTCGTCCGCCGTCCATGCGCGAGCATTCGTGGTCATCGACACACCGAGCGCACCCACGAGCTCGCCCGCTGACGACATCGGTACGACGAGCAGACCCGCCTCGGAACCCATCACCCGCCGCTTCTCCACCGCCCATGTCTCGTTCTCGTCGGCAGCGTCGTCGATCTGCAGGGGCTCGAAGCGACGCAGCAGGTCGAGCCAACTCGGGATGTCGGAGAACGGAACCGTGTCTCCCCGAACCAGGATGCGGCGCGACTCGTCCCGCACCCACCCGTCGAGGTGCACGAGCACTCGGCGCGACTCGTCGAGCCGGTCGATGTAGACGAGGTCGACCTCGAGGAGAGCGGCGATGCGCGCCACCACGTCGGGGAGCTGGTCGACGAACGTCGACGGGTCGACATCGAGCGCATGCTGGGCCACGTCGAACGCATATCGCAGCAGTTCCACCCAACGGGCGCCCTTCGACTCGTCCTCGATCCGGACGGTCACGTTCCGGCACGCGAGCACCCGTCCGCCTGCGACCGGGTCGCGCAGGTCCCCGCTCGTGATCTCCCACCACCCCACCGAGCCGTCTGCGGCTCGCAGACGGACCGTCGTGATCGGGGTCGGCCGATCGTCGACGAGCGACGCCAGCCGCGCGGTGGCGAGGTCGAGGTCGGCGCCATGCACGAACTCCGCAACCCGGTGACCCACCATGTCGCACGGTTCATATCCCAGGTCACGCCGAACGGCGTTGTTCGCGAAGCGGATGAAACCCAGGTCATCGACCACGACCACCACGTCGTGAGAACCGTCGAGGAGGGCAGACAGACGCGCCTCGCTCCGCCGCAATGATGCCTCCGCCTGTTCTCGGGCGATGAGCGCAGACACGGTGTCTGCGACGCGTCTCACGAGCGCCACCTCGTCGGCTCGCCATACGCGTGCTGCGCTGGCCATCGACACGCCGACGTTCCCCAGGCACCTTCCGCCCGACACCAGCGGCACGTTGAGACCCGCCCGGTCGGGCACGGGGAACGACTTCCACTCGTCCACCCAGTCGCCCACGTGGTCATCGATGTCGTCGACGATGAGTGGTTCGAGCGATCGGTAGCGTGCGACGAGGGCCGGCAGTTCGCGATCGGCGGGGGGCAGTTCGTAACCGGCCGACGACGATGCGACCGACCAGCCGGCGACGTTGCGAATGTGAGCATCGTCGAGCAGGGCGGCGAACGCGGCGTCGGTCTGCAGCGTGCGACCGAGTCGTTCGAGATGGCCGTGCAACCCTTCGAACACTTGGTCGGGTTCCACCTCGAGTGCCCATTGCGACAGCTCCAGGACGACACGTTCGAACTCCGCGCGACGAGCATCCTGCTCGGCTGATTCACGCCGCTGACTCACATCGCGCAACGAGATCATGAACCCACCGACGACCGGGTCGTCGACAGTCGACGAGTCGACGTCGAACCACACCGCGGTCCCATCGGCCCGCAGAACACGCACTTCGACAAGATCTGACTGCTCCCCCGCCAGCTGCGCCATGAACGCGCTGATCGCAACATCGCGGTCGTCGGAGTGCACCAGACCAAGGAAGTGCTGGTCGACCATCTCTGCGGCGGGCCGACCGAGCACGGTCTCGACGCTCTGGTTGGCGTAGCGGATCCAACCATCGCGATCGATCACCAGGAGCAGGTCCCGGACGCTGGCGAGCATCGCGCCGAGCCGGGTCTCGCTCGCCATGAGTGCGACGCCGTTGCGCTGGCGCTCCAGCAGGTTCGCGAAGGTGTCGCCAACTTGCTGCAGCATGTCGATCTCGTCAGGCTTCCAGCGACGGTCGAGGTCGAGATCGGCGATTCCGACGAGGCCGAGGAGGACTCCGCGAACTCGTAGCGGCGTGACCATCGCTGCGCCTCCCCGACTCCCGGGGAAGACCTCTTGCAGCTCACGACTCCAGGGCGCGTCATCCATCCTCCACGCGTGCGTGACGCCGCCCGCTTGCCGCAGGACGTCGATCCAACTCGCGAGCCGGTCCAACGGGACCTCGGTCCGGAGCTCGCCCTGGTCCGGGTATCGGCCACTGGTCCACCCACCGATGGGCCGCAGCGTGCCGCGATCGAAGTCGATCGAGTGGACGAAGCTGAGGTCGGCATCGAGCAGAACACCGAGATCACGCAGGACCTGGTCGAGTCCATCGAAGAACTGCTCGAGATCCTGTTCGAGCGCTGACTCGGCAACACGCGCTGCGAAACCGGCGATCTCACGGCGCCGTCGATCGGCCAGAGCGTTTCGCTTCTCCTCGGTGATGTCTCGAGACACGCACGCAAAGAAGCGGACGCCCGGCCGGAGCGGATCGTCGACGTACTGGACGTCGGCGAGCACGTCGGTGCGCTCACCTGTCTCGCGATGCTCGAAGACGCTCTCGCCCTGCCACGCCCTCTTCGAACGAAGCGCCGGCAGCACGTCGGTCTCGATCTGTTCTTGTTGCATGTCGGAGAAGGTGGTGGTCGTGGTGATCCCGTCGAGCGGATCATCCAGGCCGAGACCGAGCGCTCGCCGTTGGGCCGCGTTCGCGTACACCAGCTGTCCGCCCCGCTCGGCGATGAACACCAACGATGTCGTCTGCTCGATGAGCCCTTGGAACCGTCGCCGTTCGTTCTCGGCGGCGCGACGCTTGGTGAGGTCGCGGCGAACATGCATCCAATGGGTGTGCACGCCGCGCTCATCGAAGATCGGACTGACGGTCGCCTCGCACAGCGACGTGGTTCCGTCGACGTTGCGACTCGGGATCTCGCGGCTTCCGGCCGTTCCCGACTCGCGTCGCTCCGCGAACCACGTCAGGACCTCGGGGACGACTTCGTCGGGCAGCAGCATCGCGACAGTCCGTCCCACGACTTCGCGGGAACGAAGACCCGTCTCCGTCTCGAACGCGGCGTTGACGTACACGATCGGTGGGCTGATTTCGTCGCCGCCAGTCGCGGCGGTGACCAGAACCGCATCGTGTGCCGAGTCGAGAGCCGCCATCAGCAATCGGGCTCGCGGTGAGCCGAAACCGGGGAGTTCGTCGGCGCGATGTACCAAGGGATCTGGGTGGTTGGATGGCGGCTCGGCGCCGCACCACAGCACGCTCAGTGACTCGAGCATGTCGTTGGGCGGGAGTGGCCGGCCGAAGTGGTACCCCTGAGCGTGGTCGGCTCCCATCCGTACCAGCGAGGCCGCCTGCTGCACGTCCTCGATGCCTTCGGCGATGACACGCAGACCGAGGGCGTGCGACAGGTCGATCACGGCCTCGACGATCGCCTCGTCGCTCAGCGAATCACCGATGCCGGCCACGAACGAGCGGTCGATCTTGACGGCTGTCACGGGCAGTTGACGCAGATGTGACAACGACGAGTACCCGGTGCCGAAGTCGTCGAGCGCGATCTCGAAGCCGAGTTCGCGCAACGACAGCAGCGCCCGGGTGGCGGCCGGGATGTCCTCCAGGACGGTCGACTCGGTCACTTCGAAACCGATGCAACGCGAGGTGATCCGACCTTTGCTCAGGGCGTCGACCAGTTGGCGGTTGAGGTGAGCGCCGTCGGCCAGTTGCTGGGCTGCGAGGTTGACCCAGACGCGCATCGGCTCACCGTCGCGCACGCCCCGCCACCGGTTGGCGAGATCGATCGCAGCGTCGAGCACCCAATCGCCGAGCTCGATCATCAACCCGGCTGCCTCGGCGTCGGGAAGGAACGAAGCCGGCGCGAGGAGACCTTCGGTCGGGTGCTGCCAACGAACCAGTGCCTCGACACCCACCACCCGGCCATCACGTAGGTCGATCTCGGGCTGTACGAACAGTCTCAACTCGTCGTTGACGATCGCTCGTCGAAGCTCTTCCTCGATCCGGAGGCGACGCGTCGCCTCGTGACCCAAGGAGTACTCGAACGCGACCACGGTGCCCGGAGCCGTCGCCTTTGCCTGGCGGCAGGCCAGGAACGCGTGCTCGAGCAAGTCGCTCGGTCTGTCGTGTTCAGCTGTCCACGCGATGCCGGCGCTGGCGCGAAGCGACACCGTAGATGTCAGCCGGCCGTCGGTGCTCCCGTTGCCGCCGATCACGAACGGTTCAGCGGCTGCAGTGAGCAACTGCTCCGCGATCGCCGTGGTCAGCACGCGGTCGGCCCCCGGAATGACCGCGACGAATGCATCACCACCGGTCGCCGCGATCACGGCTTCCTTCGGCGCGCACGCCGTCAGCCGCGGCCCGAGCATGGCGAGCACCCTGTCGCCAACCACGTGACCCCAATGGGTGTTCACC
>JAYSLK010000061.1:0-2980 GCA_043725585.1 Actinomycetota bacterium | reverse complement strand
GTCGCCGTGATGAGCAAGGGCGTGTGGCTGCGTCACCACAGCGATGGCTGGGGTGTCAACGCGCTCACCCCCGCCACGGGCGACTCCCTGGTGAACGGTGCCTGCTTCAACGATGCCTCGGTCGAGGTCGAAGCCGTCTGACCACCGACTCGTCGCGCAATCGGCTTGCTGAACGAGGAGTTTCGCGACCTGAACGAACGGGCGTAGCGTCGCGTCATGGCAAACCTCGTGCTCACGGTGATCGGCGATGACCGATCAGGCCTTGTCTCTGCACTCTCGGGCGTGATCGCGGCCCACGGCGGCAGCTGGGAACGCAGCCAGATGGCGCGCCTCTCAGGCAAGTTCGCCGGCATCGTGCTCGTCACGGTCCCCGACGGTCGCGCCGACGAACTGATCCGGCAGTTGCAACCGCTGCGGTCCGATGGGCTGCTCGATGTCACCGCCGAACGCAGTCACGATGCCGACAGCCCATCGAGTGCGACGAGGCTCTCGCTCGAGCTGGTCGGCGCCGACCGGCCTGGCATCGTGCACGACATCTCCCGCGCCCTCGCCACTCGAGGCGTGAGCATCGAGGAGCTGCGAACCGCGACCCGTGAGGCGCCGATGACCGGCGGCATGTTGTTCGAGGCCCGCGCGACGCTCCTCGCACCGTCGGGCGTACCGATCGGCGACCTGCGCGAGGTGCTCGAACAACTCGCCAACGAGCTGATGGTCGACATCGAGCTCACCACCGACTGAGCACGTGCGGTGCTTGTCGATACCGCTGCGGGGTGTGAGCGCGACGTCGTACGATCGGCGGCATGTGCCGCAACATCACCACGCTGCGCGGGCTCGATCCGGGGGCGACTCCGGTGGAGATCGAAGCCGCCGCCCGTCAGTACGTCCGCAAGGTGAGCGGGGTGCAGAGCACGTCGGTCGCCACCATCGAGGCCTTCGAGCGGGCCGTCCGGGTGATCGCTGACGCGACCAACCAGCTGCTCGCCGAGCTGCCACCGCGCAAGCAACCACCGCCCACCTTGCCGCCGCTGCGGCGCATCGCGATCACGCAGGCTGCCGCCGCGACGTGACGGCTCAGATGTCGACGATCACCACTCGCGGCGGGGCGTAGTGCAGCCTGCGGAGGCCGAACTTCACCATCGGCGCCATCACCAACACCCACACGAACGTGCCGACGCCGAACGCGCCGCCCGCCATCGCACCGATCGCGACGGGGAGTCCATCGCTGATCCATCGGGCGGGCACCACGTCCATCCCTCGCGCGACCAAGCCGAGCATCAGCACCTCCGTCGGCCCAGGGCCGAGCTCGGTAGGGATCACCAGGCAGATCGCCACGGCGATGATGAGCAACCCGCCGGCGAACAGGGGGATGCGTGACGCGAGGAGCTCCTGTTCGGGGATGAGGTCGAGCACGAGGTTGACGAGTGGACCGATCACCAACGTGCCGGCGATGCAGGCCCACCCGAGCCGAGCTCCCATGGCTCGGCCGGCACCGAAGAAGACGATCGAGTTGACGATGAAGCAGACCCCGAACGACCATCCGGCCCACTCGCTGAGCCCGGTGTTCAACACGTCGAACGGCGATGCGCCGAGCTCGGCCCGAAGGATCATGGGGATGCCCACACCCACGGCTGCCCACGATGCGAACAACCGGGCGAGGCGGCTCGGGGTCGACAGCCGGTGCGGGCTGGAGTCGTCGGGGCGCACGCCGGTCGACGGTATCGGTGCGTGACCGAACCTCCACGAGCGCGGTGTCAGGCTGCGAGGATCGCTGCGGCGTGTCGTTGGATCCGCTCGACAGCAGCGGCGATCTGCAACGTCGCCGACTCGTCTGCGAGCAGCACACGATGCTGGAGCCACACGGTGCTCGCCGCGGCGTGGTCGGCGTGAGGGAGGTGGAGCGTGGTCCAATCCTGGGCGGACGGTGCGTCGCGCAGGCGCGGCTTGAGGTTGCCGGTTCGGAACACGGCGAGGTTCTCCAGCGCCGGGTAGCTCACGCCCATGGGCACCCGCTCGGCACCGAGCGCAGCTTCGAATCGAGGCAGCGGCATCCCCGCGAACGCCGCCGGGTCGTAGTGGAAGACGAAGCAGTAGTAGCCCTGACTGTGCATGCGTGGGTCGTGGACCGGCGTGCGGATGCCGTCGATCTGATCGAGCGCAGCCCTCAAGGAGTTGGCGCGCTGATTCCGGACCGCGTGCTGTTCGGGAAAGCGGGCGAGTTGTGCGCGCAGGATCGCCCCTTGCCACTCGGTCATCCTCAGGTTCGAGCCGTACGTGGCGTGGTGGTAGAACCACTCGCCCTTCACCCGACCACAGTCGGCGTAGGCCCACGCAGCATCGCGCAGCGCCTCGTCGTTGCAGATGAGCGCACCCCCCTCTCCGGCGGTCATGAGCTTCGATCGCTGCATCGAGAAGCTGCCGAAATCGCCCCAGCTCCCCACCCCGCGACCGCGCCAGGTGGTGCCATGGGCGTGGGCGCAGTCCTCGATCAACCGGAGGTCGTGCCGCTCGCACAGGTCGGTCAGGGCATCGAGATCGGCCGCTGCTCCGGCCACGTGCACGGCGACGATGGCCCGCGTGCGAGGCGTGATCGCTGCCTCGGCGGCGGCGACATCGATGCAGAGCGTGTCTGGATCGATGTCGACCAGCACCGGCATGGCGTTGACCGCGAGCACTGCCGACGCTGACGCGACGAACGTCATCGCCGGAACGATCACTTCGTCGCCCTGGCCGATGTCGCATGCGGCCAGCGCGGCTTCCAGGGTGTGCGTTCCATTGGTGAGCGCGAGCCCGAAGCGCGCCCCCTGGTACGCGGCGAACTCGGCTGCGAACGTCGCCGCCTGGTCACCGTTGCCTTGCCACCAGCCGCCTGCGTCGAGCACTCCCAGCAGCAACTCGCGTTCGGTGTCGTCCCACACCGGCCAACGGGGGTACCGCGGACACAGCGGAGTGCCTCCCAGCACGGCTGGCTGATCGTTCATGT
>JAYSLK010000060.1:0-3178 GCA_043725585.1 Actinomycetota bacterium | reverse complement strand
TAGCAGGGGTTTCGTGATCTGCGACGATTCGGCCGCAGTGCCTCTGACCTGGCCTTTTGTGTCCTTCTAGGTGCGTCCAGTTGTTCCTGTCCGTTTGGAGGAAGGACCTGAGAAGGACCAATCCGGGACCAAACGGGTCGCGACAGCTCGGCGCGAGGGTCAGTAGGCGAAGGTCCAACCGGGCCAGTCGGCCACCTCCACGAGCTTCAGCGCCTCCTCCTTGAGGCGGCCGCCGATTGGCACCAGTTCGTAGTTGAAGACGCCCAACGGCCCTTCCAACTTCTCGTCCATGATGTGGACGTTGATGATCTCGCCGGTCTCGATCTCCAGCTCCACTTCGACGGGCACCCGGTACGTCACGTACACAACCATCTCGGCCTCCTTTGGTGTCGACCGCAAGCCTCGCTCGAGGGTGTCACAACGATCCGAGGCCGGGACGATCGTGATGCTAGACATGGGACGATCATGTAAAGAGGATTGGGACGATCATGCAAGTTGAAGTGGGACGATTCGCCGGTTTGAGCTAGGCTCGGAATATGATTCCGACGATCGAGCACGTCGCACGGTGGGCCGAAGGGTTCGTCGACGACCTGCTCGACGACGAGCCGGCAATCCTGCTCGAAGGGCCGCGAGGATCTGGCAAGTCCACGCTCCTGCGCTCGATCGCACGGCGACGGAACGCGCTCGTGCTCGACCTCGACGACGACAGCGTGCTCCGGCTCGTACGCGAGGACGTCGGTTCCGCGCTGGCGTCGCCAGGGCTGGTGGCGATCGACGAGTTCCATCGCGCTCCAGAGGTGCTGTCCTACGTCAAGCGCGTTGTCGACCGCCAAGGCGGCGCGGCTCGGTTCCTGCTCGCTGGGTCGGTGAGCTCGTTCCTGTTGCCACCGGGGACCGAGACGCTCACCGGTCGGGCCCATCGGCTTTCGCTCATGCCGCTCGCCGCGGCCGAGATCTTCGGTGCGAAGCATCGGTGGCTGGCCGAGCTGCTCGCCGAAGGCGAGCCGCACAACTTCCGCACGACCCTCGAACGGAGCGACGTGTTCGATGTGGTCGCCGCTGGCGGCTACCCGGCCGCACTCCGGCGTGCGACGCCGGCGCAACGAACCCGCTGGTTCGCGAGCTACCTGGCAACCGTGACCGACCGCGACCTGCCCGACCTCATCGACGTCCGCCACTCGGGGGCGCTGTCACGGCTCTACCGGCTCATCGCCCAAAGGACCTCATCGACGGTGGTCAACACCGAACTGTCACAAGCCCTCGACGTCACCCAGCCGACTGCGGCCTCGTACCGACGGCTGCTGGAGCGCCTCTACCTGACGACCGAGCTGCCCGGCTGGACGGTCGGCGTCTCCGCCAAGACCGGACACCGAGCGAAGGTTCACGTCACCGACACCGGGCTTGCCGCCGGTGTCCTGTCGCTCTCGGTGCAACGACTCGCAACCGCTGCGATGGGAGGTGCGTTCCTCGAATCGTTCGTCGTCGCCGAGCTGACCCGGCAGGCAACCACCATCGACGTAGCGCTCACGTTTGCCCACTTCCGCGATCGCTCGGGTGTCGAGGTCGACGTGATCATCGAACGACCCGACGGCAGCGTGGTGGCCATCGAAGTGAAGTCCGCCCGATCCGTGAACCAGCGCGACGCCAGCGGCCTGACGTTCCTCCGGGATCGCCTCGGCGACCGATTCCAGTGCGGCATCCTGTTCCATACAGGTCCGCTCACCGCACGCCTCGGCGAGCGGGTATGGGCGGTTCCGGTCGCCGCGCTGTGGGACGGGGTCTCCAGGCCCAAGGATTCGTTGGAGGATGCCAGTTCATGAGGTTTCCGAAGGGCGGCTGGAGCTCACGTTGATGGGCAAGGACATGGCGCTCACCGCCACGGGCCAGTCGATCAAGGTGCGTGGCTCCTCCACGGCCACGTCCACGAGCGTTGGCATCAGCGTGGCCGGATGATCAACGTCGGCCTTGACGCGTGGGGGTGCAGCCCAGTTGAGGAAGCCACGGTCGCGGCACTCATCGACGACGGTCCGAACGACCTCCAACCACTTCCGTCCAGCCGGTCGGATGCTCTCGCCGAGGCCGCCTCCTGAGGCTCGACCGTCCTCGCTAGCCGGCCGAAGCAGCATCGAGCTGCCGGCTCAGCCAGGTCGCTGCTCGGTCCAGTGCACCGCGTGCCTCACGAAGACCTAGCAGCGACATGAAGCCGTGGAGCGTCCCGGAGACTTCGTCGACGTCTACGGAACTGGCAGCGGTGCGGAGGCGTTCTGCGTAGGCGATGCCTTGGTCGCGCAGGACGTCGCATTGGGCGACGATCAGGTAGCTGGGCGCCGCGGTGAGCGAGGTGGCATGGATGGGGGCGGCACCGCCTTCGGTGCGGCGTTCGACGTCGGGCACGTAGGTGTCGCAGAAGTGGGCCATCGTTGCGGCTGTGAGGATGTGGCCGGTCGCGTATAGCTCGTGTGAGGCGTAGGTGCCGGTGAGATCGACTGCCGGGTACATGAGGAGTTGCGCGACGACGGGTAGGTGGTTGGCGACCGCGGCGGCGAGCCCGCCACCGGCGCTGTCTCCGGCGACGGCGATCGGTCCATCGGCTTGGATGGCGCGGGTGACGGTGAGGCAGTCGTCGAGCCCGGCGGGGTAGGGGTGTTCGGGTGCGAGCCGGTAGTCGACAGAGACCACTTCGTGGCCGGTGGACGCGGCCAGGTGGGCGGCGAGGATGTCGTGGGTGTCGATGCTGCCGAGCATCCAGCCGCCACCGTGGAAGAAGACGATGGTGCCGGGTCGCGCAGCTGCGGGGTGGTAGCGGCGCACGGGAACACCGGAAATCGTGTCGTCGCGGACGGTGTCAAGGGCGGGTCGTCGGCCGGTGAGCAGCTTCGGGCCGGTACTGGCACGGGCCAGCTGTCGTCGGGCTTTCGCGGGTTGCACGTTCTCGGCGGGTGAGAGCATGAGGCCCGACATCGCCGCGAGTACCCGGAACTTGCGGTTCGGTCGCGCCGCTGGTGACGCAGCACTCATCGGGTCACCACCCAAGCAAAGCTTCCTGCGAGGAAGATCTCGACGACGATCGACACGGCGATGCCCGAACTGACCCGCTTCGCGTGGCGTTCGATGATGCCGGTGAGCGCGAGGAGCACGAGGGCGACGGCCAGGCCGATGCAGAGGGCGTCACGGAGCC
>JAYSLK010000059.1:0-3298 GCA_043725585.1 Actinomycetota bacterium | reverse complement strand
CAACCTCACGATGGCGACCGGCATGATCGGCCGCGAAGGTGTCGGTGTGAACCCGTTGCGCGGGCAGGGCAACGTGCAGGGTGGGTCGTGCCTGGGTTCTTGGCCGCACATGCTCACCGGGTATCGCTTCGTCACCGACGACGAGGTGCGCGGCTCGTTCGAGGACGAGTGGAAGGTCACGCTCGACAGCGAGCCGGGCCTGCGGCTTCCCAACATGTTCGACGCCGCGGTGACGGGTTCGTTCAAGGCGATCTACATCCAGGGCGAGGACCCGATCCAGAGCGATCCCAATCGCCACCACGTCGAGGCTGCGCTGCGCAGCATGGAGTGCGTGGTCGTGCAGGATCTGTATCTCTCCGAGACCGCCAAGTTGGCCCATGTGTTCTTCCCCGGTTCCTCGTCGCTCGAAAAGGACGGCACGTTCACCAACGCCGAGCGGCGCGTGTCGATGGTCCGCAAGGTGGTCGAGCCGTTGGGCGGCCTGGCCGACTGGCAGATCACCGTCGGCTTCATGAACGCAATGGGCTACGAATGTCACTACGACCACCCCCGTGAGGTGCTCGACGAGATCGCCCGGACCTCACCCGCGTACTCGGGGATGTCGTTCGACAAGGTCGAAGCGTTGGGATCGGTGCAGTGGCCATGCAATGCCGATGCCCCTGAAGGTACCGAAGTGCTGCATACGGTCACCTTTCCGAGAGGAAAGGGTTCGTTCATGCTCACCGGTTACCTCCCCACATCGGAGAAGGCGACCGATCAGTTCCCGCTGTTGCTCACCACCGGTCGGATCCTGTCGCAGTACAACGTGGGTACCCAGACCCGTCGTACCGCCAACGTGGCTTGGCACGACGACGACGTGTTGGAGATCTCGGCCGATGATGCCGCCGGTCGAGGGTTGTCCAGCGGCGATCGTGCTCTGATCACCAGCCGCTACGGTTCGACCGAGCTCACCGTGAGCATCAGTGAACGAGTGAACCCCGGAATCGTGTACACGACGTTCCACTTCGCCCACACGATGGTGAACAACCTGACGAGCGACCTCGACGACTGGGCGACGAACTGTCCGGAGTACAAGGTGACCGCAGTCGATGTGGTGCGGGCCGTCGTCGCTCAAACGATCGCGGGAGCGTGCACGTGAGCATGAGCTTCATCGAGACCGAGCGGTTGGTCACCATGGCCAATCAGATCGGTGACTTCTTCGCGCCCTACCCCTCTGAGCGCCGTATCGAAGGCGTCCGCAACCACCTGCGGAACTACTGGGATCCGCGCATGCGGCAGGCCTTGTACGACCACATCGATGCCGCCGGTGGTTCGGACCTGCGTCCGCACGTCCTCGAGGCGGTGGCGGTGCTGCGCGAGGCCGCCCAGGCCGCAGTGGCGAAGAAGGCGTACGCCGGTCCTCCGCGGGGCTGATCCCGCGGTGTGATCTCCTGAACGCCAAGGTGCCAGGAGCCGTGGAATCAGTCGAGGAACTCGTGCGTCGGACTCGCATCGACGTCGGCGGTCGACGCGGTGCTGCTGGCGCAGATGGTCGTCGTGGTGTTCCGTCCGGTCGGACGGAACACATCCCACCGGGAGCGGCGTTGCGCGTCGGCGCTGTGTTCGAAGTGCATGGTCTGATCCATTGCGTACATGGTTCGGTCCTTCCAAGCGGAGGACTACGGACCGGTGCGTTCCCCGGTTGCTCGACAGCCGGGCGTGACGCGCCCGGGCCGGAGCCCGGGGTCAGGTGAGTGCTGCAATACGTACGACGATCGATGCCGCAAAGATCACGGTCGAGTCGGTCGTACGCACGATGTGAACTGTACCGGATCCGAGCGCACATGCACGGATGATTCGGCGCGATTCGCCCAGGGGGTCCTGGGGCCCGCATCGCCTGCGGGAACATTCGATGTCAAGGAGCCGCACGCGTCCGTTGCGAGGCGAGACCCGGCAGCGGCAGTTCGCTGCAGCCGCAACGGTGTTCGTCCGCTTTGGGATCGCCGGCGCCAGCGTGGAGGACATCTGTCTCGAAGTGGGGCTCACTCGGGACACGCTGAATTCCAACTTCGCCGACAAAGCCGAACTCGGGCTGGCGATGATCGAGGGCCACGTCGATCGCAGCCTGGCCGAGATTGCCGCATCATCGATCTCGCGTCGTCACCCGTGGAATACCTGCAGCTGCTCGAGTCGCCGGAGCGTCGTCGTGATGGGCCCCTCGGAACGGAGCCTGTGCTCCACATGGAGTTCATGCTCTCCGCCGTTCGCAACGCCGAGAACCGACCGCGCCTCACCGAGCCCATCGGCGTGGCGCGAGGTGATCGCATCGATCGTGCGGCAAGACCGCGCGCTGGGATGCGCCGCAGTGCCAGCCGTCAGCGCTTCGCGCCGAGCAGCGAGGCATGACATGCCTCGCACACCCACCACTCGGCAGGCCGTCCGATCGGTTCGTCGGGGTCGAGCGGGAACTGCTGAAGGCACCGCCAACACCGTCGGGTGATCGCCGCGGTGGCGTTCTCGGCGCCCGCCTCCGCTGGGTCGAATGCGAGTGCAGGATCCACGCTCACGACTACAGACCCTTCGGTCGGTTGTCCTTCTTCTCCCGCTTGGCGTCGCGCTTTTCCTTGAGCGACTTGCCAGGCTTCTTGGCGGATGGCTTCTGGGGTGACTTCTCGGGCACGGTGGCTCCTCGGTCGTCGAAAGGGCACCTTACCCCGGAGCGCGGCGGGAACGTCGCAGGTTCGGCGATCGCCGGGCTCAGAGCCAGTCGCGGCGTTTGAAGTTGCGGTACAGGAGCAAGCACGCGACCGCCATCACACTGAGCGCGAACGGATAGCCGAGGGTCCACCCCAGCTCTGGCAGGTGCTCGAAGTTCATGCCGTAGATGCCGGCGATCATCGTGGGCACCGCCATGATCGCCACCCACGCCGAGATCTTCCTCATGTCTTCGTTCTGGCGCATGCCGACTTGGGCGACGTTTGCGTGGAGCGCGCTGTCGAGGAGTGCGTCCAGACTGTCGAGGCCATCCGAGACGCGAAGCAAGTGGTCGAGCACATCGCGGAAGTAGTCGCTCGACTCGAGGTGGATCGGCGCAACGCCGCTGCCGAGCTCGACGAGCGCCGGCTGCAGCGGGGCGATCGCCCGCCGGAAGTCGAGCACCTCCCGCTTGAGCTTGAAAATGCGCTCGGCATGGGCAGCTTTCGGGCCGCTGAAGACATCTTGCTCGATCTGATCGATGTCGACGTCGAGGCCCTGCATCACGTCCTCGTAGTCGTCGACGACCTTGTCGGCCAATGCATGCAGCACCGACGTGGGACCC
>JAYSLK010000058.1:0-1634 GCA_043725585.1 Actinomycetota bacterium | reverse complement strand
CCCTCACGGGCGATGAGATGCGGCCGCCGGCCCTTCACGGACCGGCCGAGCACGCGGATGTCGCCCGACAGGATCGGGTTGAGTGCCGAGGTGGTGAGCAGCGTGGTGGTCTTGCCGGCGCCATTGGGCCCGAGCAGCGCCACGATCTCGCCCTCGTTCACCGTGAGGTTCAAGTTGCGCACCACGGGCACGCCGTTGTACCCCGTGGACAGGTCGTCGATCTCGAGCAGTGCCATCACTCGCCTCCTGTCGTCGCGCGGTGACCCGTGTCGCCGTGCCCCGTGTCGCCGTGCTCGGCTTCGGCGCGAGCCGATGCACCGAGGTATGCCTCGATCACCTTGGGGTCGCGTTTGACCTCGCTCGGGGTGCCCTCGGCGATCTTCACCCCGAACTCGATCACGTAGATGTAGTCGCACACGTTGAGCACCAGTCCCATGTCGTGGTCGACGAGGAAGATGGTCATGCCGGCGTCGATGATCGCTCGCAGCTGAAGCCCGAGCTCGTGACTCTCCTGGGTGTCGAGTCCGGCAGCCGGCTCGTCCATGCACACCAGCTTCGGTCGGGCAGCGAGCGCCCGCGCCGCGCTCACGAGCTTGCGCTGGCCCTGGCTGATCTCGTTCGGCATCAGATCGGCCAGGTCCTTGATGCCGAGCACGTCGAGAGCGAAGTCGACGTTCGACTGATCGCGTCCCCGGCGAGGAGCCACGAGGTCGGCGAAGAAGCCGCCGACGGTCTGCTTCTCTGCGGCAACCTGCAGGTTCTCGCGGATCGACAGGTCGTCGAACAGCTCGAGCGACTGCCACGTGCGTCCGAGGCCGGCCTGGGCCCGGCGATGGGCCGGGAACGCTCCGATCTCGCGGCCATCGAAGTCGATCCGACCCGTGGTGGGCACGAACCCGGTGATGCCATCGATGAAGGTGGTCTTGCCGGCACCGTTGGGACCGATGAGGCCGACGAGCGTGCCTGCCTCCACGCGGAAGTCGACGTCGTTCACCGCCTTCAGCCCGCCGAAGGTGACCGACATGGAGTAGGTCTCGAGCAGTGCCATGGTCAGTGTCCTCCTGGGACGGGATTCGTCGGCGGTGCACCCCGCCGGCGCACGCACGTGGCGGAGCAGTTGCTACCACACCGCGACGAAGCAATCGGGAGCGGAGCCGGCCGGGCCAGTAGGTTCGTCGCATGCGACCTCACCGCAGCTGGGCGTGGTTCGTGTGCGTGGTCGCGACAGCCGGGGTGCTCAGCAGTTCCGCCGCAGCGTGTCAGGTCACCGGCTCCGCACCGGCGGTCCCGTCCCACGCCGACATCGTCATCGCCGCAGCTGGCGACCTGGCCTGCGCCCCCGCCGCGGCCACCACACCCAATACGTGCCAGCAGCGTGCGGTAGCGGCTGCAATCGCCGACGATCCGGCCGTCAGCGCGTTTCTCGCCCTGGGCGACCTGCAGTACGACGCCGGCACCACCGAGGAGTTCGTCTCCTACGACGAGAGCTACGGGGTACTGCGTTCGGTCACCTTCCCCGCCGTCGGCAACCACGAGTACGGCACTCCAGCGGCAGCGGGATACTTCGCCTACTTCGGCGTCGCCGCGAATCCGCCCGACGGCTGGTACGGCTTCGACCTCGGTGCCACCTGGCG
>JAYSLK010000057.1:0-9312 GCA_043725585.1 Actinomycetota bacterium | reverse complement strand
CTTCGACGACCTGTTGATGAAGACCGTCGAGCTGTTCCAGCAGCACCCCGACGTGCTCGCGAGCTACCAGCAGCGATTCCGTCACATCCTGATCGACGAATACCAGGACACCAACATGGCGCAGAACGAACTGGCCGTCCTGCTGGCCAAGGACAGCGGCGAGATCACCGCTGTCGGCGACAGCGACCAGTCGATCTATGGATTTCGCGGGGCCGACGTGCGCAACATCAACGAGCTCGAGGACAAGTTCCCCGACCTCACCACGATCGTGCTCGACCAGAACTACCGCAGCACGCAGGTGATCCTCGATGCGGCCAACGCGGTGATCGCCAACAACGCATCGAAGACCAAGAAGCGGCTGTGGAGCGAGCTCGGCACGGGCGAGGCGATCGTTCGGTACCAGGCCGACGACGAGCACGACGAAGGCCAGTGGGTGGCACGTACCATCCAATCGCTGCACGACAACGACCACCAGCAGTGGCGTGACGTCGCCGTGTTCTACCGCACGAACGCCCAGGCCCGGGTGCTCGAGGAGTCGCTCATCCGCATCGGCGTCCCCTACAAGGTGGTCGGCGGCACCCGCTTCTACGACCGGCGCGAGATCAAGGACGCGATGGCCTACCTGAAGTCGGTGGTGAACCCGGCCGACGAGGTGAGCGTCAAGCGGGTCCTCAACGTGCCCAAGCGGGGCGTGGGCGATACCAGCGTCGCCAAGATCGACGCCCTCGCGGCCGCAGCGGGCATCAGCTTCACCGAGGCGATGCGCCGTGCGAGCGACGCCGGAGTCAGCGGCCCCGCTCTGCGCGGCGTCGATCGGTTCGTGCAGCTGCTCGACGATCTCGGGAAGATGGTGGTCGAACCCACCGAGGGCGACCCGGAAGCCGTCCCGGCGGCCGGCCCGGCCGATGTCCTCCAGAACGCACTCGAGCTCAGCGGCTACCTGGCCGAGCTCGAGGCCGAGGGTTCGGTCGAGTCGAACGGGCGCCTCGAGAACCTCGGCGAGCTCGTCGGCAGCGCCCGCGAGTACACCCGTATCGACGAGTTCCTCGAACAGGTGGCGCTCGTCGCCGACACCGACGACCTCGACGACGACAACCGTGCGGTGCTCATGACGCTCCACTCCGCCAAGGGTCTCGAGTTCCCCAACGTGTTCCTGCTCGGCATGGAAGAGGGCGTGTTCCCGCATACTCGCGCCCTCACCGAACCGACCGAGCTCGAGGAGGAACGCCGGCTCGCGTACGTCGGCATCACCCGCGCCCAGCGCAAGCTGCACCTCACCCATGCGTGGAGCCGCAGCCTGTTCGGCAGCACCCAGTACAACCCGCCCAGCCGGTTCATCGACGAGATCCCACCCGAGCTCATCGAGATCAAGGGCACCGGTGGCGGCCGCAGCAGCTACGGCCGGCAGAGCTATCGCGACCGCGACCGCAGCCGAAGTTCGGGCCAGGCTCCCGAGTACAAGCGACGCAGCGCGCTGTCGTCGTTCGACCCGGACGACGATGCCGCCGATCCCGCCGAGGCGGCCGATGCCCACCGCGAACGTGTGGTCGAGGCGGCACTTCGAGCCGGCCGTTCCGGGCCGTCGCCGTCGGGTGCGGAGTCGATGGGTCTCAAGATCGGCGACGACGTCGAGCACCCCACGTTCGGTGAGGGTATCATCCTCGAGGTCCGCGGCGAAGGCGATCGCGCCGAGGCCACCATCCGCTTCCCGGGCGTCGGCACCAAACACCTGTCGCTGGCCTGGGCGCCACTCAAGAAGCTCTGATCACGTGCCGGGTCACCTCATGCGCGGCGCTCGTTTCGTGGTGCTCGGGGCGTTGTCGGGACTGATCGCCGGGCTCGGGTCCTTCGTCTTCCTCGAACTGCTCGACGAGGTCACCGAGACCCGGTTCGAGAACGGCTGGCTCGTGTGGCTCCTGCCGTTGGGCGGCCTGGTGATCGGATTCGCCTACCACGCTGTCGGCGAGCGAGCCGTCGGCGGCACAGCACTGGTGGTGGACGAAGCACATGCCTACACGCGAGGTGCTCCGGCCCGCATGGCGCCGATGGTGCTCGCCGGCACCTTGCTCGGTCATCTCCTCGGAGCGTCGATCGGCCGAGAGGGCACCGCGGTGCAGATGTCGTCGTCGGTCACCGATGCGGCGGCGCGAGCAGCCAGACTCGACCACGACCATCGGGCCACGCTGGCCCGGGCCGCGCTCGCCGGCGGTTTCGGGTCGGTGTTCGGTGTGCCACTGGCCGGCATCGTGTTCGCGATGGAGGTGGCCCGACGACGCACGTGGCGCGCGCTGCTCGCGTCGGTGCCCGCCGCGTTCGTGGGGCACGCCGTGGTGGTGGGTCTCGGTCACGATCACGCCCAGTGGGCGCGGGTCCAGGTGCCCTTCGGGTTCGACACCTTCCTGTTGTTGGCGGTGGCCGGGTTGGTCTTCGGTGTGACGGCCCGCTGGTTCGCTCGTGCCGTGCCGGCTGCCAAGCGAACGATGACCACCTTGGTGCCGTGGGCGCCGGCGCGGCCGGCGCTCGGTGGCCTGGTCACCCTCGCGCTGATGGTGCTCGTCGGCCGCGACTACCTCGGGCTGTCGCTGCCGCTGCTCGACACGGCGCTCGCCGGCTGGAGTCGCGACTGGTACGACCCCGTCCTGAAGTTCGTCTTCACGGTGGTCGCGCTCGGCACCGGCTTCGTGGGCGGTGAGGTGACCCCGCTGTTCGTGATCGGCGCCTGCCTCGGATCGGTCGTAGCCGATCCGCTCGGCCTCTCGCCGCCGGCGATGTCGGCCCTCGGCCTGGTCGCCGTCTTCGGTGCCGCCGCTCACGTTCCCATCGCGTCCACCGTGATGGCCGCCGAGCTGTTCGGCCCACATGCGATCGTGCCGGCTCTGGTGGTGTGCGCGGCCGCCCGGGCGGTCGCCCACTGCGAGAGCATCTACGCCCACCCTGCCGCGCCCCGCGCGGGTTCGGGCACCGCGCCGGACGCGATCAGGCCCGACGCAGCACCCTGATCGGCAGCTCGCGAGGTCCCCGGATCTGACCGACGCTCCAACGCACGGCCGCCGGATCTGGCAGCTCGAACTCGGGGAATCGCTCGACGAACGTCTCGACGGCGACGCGGAGTTCGAGCCGGGCCAGATTCGACCCGAGGCACCGGTGGATGCCGAGCCCGAATGCTGCGTGCCGGTTGACCTCGCGATCGATCAGCACTTCGTCGGCCCGATCGAACGCCTCGGGATCGAGGTTGGCGGCAGGAAACGGCAGCAGCACCCATTCGTCCTTCTTCATCGGGCAACCGTTGAAGTCGTGATCCTTGGCGACCATGCGGGCCATCGTGACCGGGGCGTAGGCGCGCAGGAACTCCTCGATCGCGGACGGCCACAGCTCGGGTTCGGCCTGCAGGCGTTGCGCGTCGCTCGGTGTGCGAGCGAGGTGCCAGATGCTCGAACCGATGGCGCTCCACGTGGTGTCGATGCCCGCGAGCAACAGCAGCACGATGCTGCCGCGCACGTGTTCGTGCGACAGCGGCTGATCGAAAATCGTGGAGCTCATGAGGAACGACGTCAGGTCCTCGCGCGGGTGGTCGACGTGATCTTGCACCTGGATGTCGATGTAGGCGTCGAGCCGTTCGAAGGCAGCCATACGGACGGCCGGGTCGTGGTTGACGCCCTCCAAGGTGGCATGGACGAAGCCGCGGAACAGGTCGGCGTCTTCGAGCGGGAAACCGAGCATGCGGGCGATCACGTTGACGGGGATGTGCTGGGCGTACTGCACGGCCGCATCGATCGTGCCTCCTGCTTCGAGGTCGGCCGACATCTCGTCGATGAGTTCGTTGCACAAGGAGCGGACCTCGTCCTCCCACGGATCGATCTGCTTCGGCGCGAAGGGTGGCAACAACAGGCGACGCGCATGGTGGTGGAACGGCGGGTCGCTGGTGATCGGCGGGGCACCGCCGATCGGGGCTTCGGCGAGCTCCTCGGCGGTGCTGACGACCACCGAACGCGACGTGAAGTGCTCGGTGTCGTAGGCGATGCGGGACACGTCGGCATGGGTGACCGGCAGCCACGTGCCGCCGTAGCGATCGCTGTGGGCGACGGGACACGCAGCGCGGAGATCTGCCCAGATCTCGTGGGCGTTGGGGTTGTACTCGGGGTCGGCGTGATCGAAGTCGGTCATCCAGTCGGCGACCGGGCCGAACATGCTCGCTTCGGGATCGTGTGGAATCGTGTCGGTCACGTGCGGTCCTTCGGTATTGAGGGGCCGATCGGTCACTGCCGATCTGAATGCGCATGGAATCCACACTCTAAACGAAAGTTGAGACACAGTGCACAAGTTCGTCTCATTGTCTCTCCTGCTCCCCCCGTCCGAAGGGAAGGCACACGGCGGACGCGGCCGATGGGATCCGACGAAGGGCAAGGTATCGGCCTTCGCGGGCCTTGCGCGGCGACGTGAACAGATCGCTCACGCCCTCGCCGCGGTGGGGGGAGGCGACGAGAAGTTGCTCGGCGTCGGTGGCGCTCACCTGGTCAGAGCCCAGTCGGCGAACTCGTCGTTGCTGGGAGCACCGGTCCTGCGTGCGGCCGAGCGATACACCGGGGTCGTGTGGGACCACCTCGACCTGGCCTCGCTGACGGTCGAGCAGCGTCGGAGGGCGGGCACATCGATCGCGGTCGTCTCGGGTCTGCTCGGCGTGGTCGGCGTCGATGATCTGATCCCCGACTATCGGCTGAAGATGGCCGCGTCGCTCGCACCGATGGGCAGGTTGTCGACGTGGTGGCGTCCGGCGGTGTCCGAGGCGATCAACACGTGGGCACGGCGTCGCTACGTGATCGACGTGTTGCCCAACGAGCATCGTTCGGCATGGGTGCCCGAGCACGTGCGCGGGGTCACCGTGTCGTTCGTCGAACGATCGCATGCCTCTTCAGGAAAGGTGGCCGGAAAGGTGGCCGGCCATGACGCGAAGGCTGCCAAAGGTCGCCTCGTGCGGCACGTGCTCACCTTCGACGGCCACCCCGAGAACGCACTCTCGACGTGGTCCGATGACCGTTTCGCATTGTCGATCGTGGCACTCTGAGGTGATGGATCAGGCGTTCATCGACCGCATCAACGCCCAGAGCGCGTACGAGTTCGCTCGAACGGCTCCGCCGGAGGGCTTCCCGAAGCTTCCCGATCTGCCGCTCGGGCGATACACCGACCAGGGTCTGTGGGAGCTGGAGCGCGATCACGTCTTCGGTCGCACCTGGATGTTCGTCGCACACACCAGCGAGCTGTCGGGCCCCGGCGCCTACCGCACCATCGACGTGGTGGGTCGGCCGCTCGTGCTCGTGCGCGGCGATGACGGAGTGGTGCGCGCCTTCTTCAACGCGTGTCGCCATCGCGGAGCTCCGGTCGTGCGCGACGAGTGCGGCACGTGCCGCCTGATGGTGTGCCAGTACCACTCGTGGAGCTACGACCACTCGGGCCGGCTGGTTCGTGTGCCCGACGAGCGTGACTTCGTTGGGCTCCAGGTCGATGAACGCTCGCTCGTCTCGGTGCGATGCGAGGCGTGGGGTGGTCTGCTGTTCGTCAACCTCGATCCCGACGCGGAGCCACTGCTCGACTGGTTGGGGCCGCTCACCGACGAGCTCCGCCAGATCGTCGACGCCGAGCTTCGTGTGGTCACACGGCACGTCACGACGCACCGGTGCAACTGGAAGATCATGGCCGAAGGCTTCCTCGAGGTCTACCACGCGAAGACGATCCATCCGAACACCGTCGCCGGGGTGCTCCGACCCGCTGGCGCGGCGATCAGCCTCGTGCGCAACGGCCACCAACGGATGTACACGCCGCTCGCCGAGGCGGTGATCGCATCGGGCCGAGACAGCCATCGCGGACTGCCCGCGATCGAGGATCTCGGTGAACTGTTCGAGACGACGAACCCGGCCTATGGGATCTTCCCGAATCTGATCACCCCGCTCGACAAGGTTGGATTCCCGATCCTGCAGTTCTGGCCAGAGTCCGTCGACCGCACTCGCCTCGAGCGGGTGTGGCTCGCTCCCGCCGATGGTGTGGAGCCCGTGCTGCACGAGACGTGGGCACGCCGCCTGCCCGCGTTCGAGGCGGTGATGGAGGAGGACACCAAGAACCTCGAGCCGATCCAACGGTCGGTCGAGACCGCCGCCCATGGCGGCATCCCCCTCAACTATCAGGAACGTCGCATCTGGCACTTCCACGCGACGATCGACAAGAACATCCAGGCTGCGGTCGGCGCCGATGCGATCGCCGAGCACCTCCGGGTGCCGGATCTGCTGGCCGCGTGGGTCGATTGAGGGCGTGACGGCCTCCGCCACAGACGTGACCGCAGTGATCGTCAGGCGAGCGAGCGCAGCGCCGTGATGCACGACCCGGCCGACAGGTCGATCACTGCGGCGACCGGCCGGCCCGCACCGGTGACGGCCTGCAGCGCCTTGCCACCCGACGCCGGCGACGGCAGTCCCCACGCCAGGATCGCATAGCGACTGCTCGGCTCGACCGCGCTCACCACAGCGCCCTTGGCGATCGCCTTCCACAACGTCTCGAGGCGCAGCAGCCCCGGACGCGACCCGGTTCGGCCGCCGGCCACCTCGATCCACCACACGGTTCCGTCGGCAGCTCGACAGCGCAGGCTCGGTTGCACCCCAGTGGCGACGGCCGCGTCGTCGGTGATGTCGGTGAAGCCGGCCTCTGCCAGGCACCACCTCGCCATGTCCTTCGACGCCCAGCCACCCCGCCGCGGATCGGTGTCTCGTCCCGTGCCGGGCGCGAGATGCACGGCATCGTCAGCCGGTACGGGCGACGAGGCAGTGTCGCGAGCGATGCGAGCACCGGCCGCGTCGACGTACGATCGGTCGGTGTCGTATCCGATGTAATGACGACCGGTGCGCACCGCGGCAACGGCCGTGCTGCCCGAACCCATGAAGGGGTCGAGCACCAGATCACCGACGTAGGTGTGCAAGTGGATCAGCCGTTCGGGCAACGCCACCGGGAACGGAGCGGGATGCCCCACCCGCGACGCGCTCTCCGCCGGCATCTCCCACACGTCGAGGGTGGCTTCCATGAACTCGTCTCGCGTGAGGCTGCTCACCGATGGCAGGCCGCGTGCCGCGCGCTTCTTCGCGTCGACAGCGCGATCGAACCGACCCTTGCTGGCCACGATGATCCGTTCGCTCACGTCGCGCAGCACCGGGTTGCCGGGGCGTTGGAACGAGCCCCATGCACATGATCCCGACGCGCCACGTTGTTTCACCCACACGATCTCGCCGCGCAGCAAGAGCCTCAGGTCGTCCTGCAGGATCGAGGTGACATCGGCCGACAACGACCGATACGGCCGTCGGCCCAGATTGGCCACGTTCACGGCGATGCGTCCGCCCGGCTCGAGCACCCGGACGCACTCGGCGAAGACATCGCGCAACATCTGCAGGTAGTCGAGATAGGTGGCGGGCACACCACCCTCACCGAGCGCCTCCTCGTACGCCTTGCCGGCGAAGTACGGCGGAGACGTGATCACCAGGGCCACCGAGTTGTCGGCCACCTCGCTCATGTCGCGGGCATCACCGACGACGATCCGGTCGATCTCCTTCGGCGCGGCGATCGTCTCGTCGGCGCTCACCTGCGGTGCAGAGAACCGCGAATAGAACGCGGTCGCGTCGTGGTTCTCGCGCTTGGACACCCCGAAGTTCGAAGTCGAGGTACCACGCGGGATGCGGGTCTCTGGACGGGTCTCTGGACGGGTTTCTGCACGGGTGTCGGCACGTGGAGCCACCCGTTCACCGTGGTCGATCCCTCGGGATCTGCCACGAGCGATCCCGCGCGTACGTTCGGCCATCGAACCGATGCTACGAGTTGCGGCGCGCGCAGACGAGCACCCTGGGCGCGAACCACCGTCTCAGGGTGAGGGTGTCAGCTCCTCGCGGGTCATGTCGAGGCCGCTCATCCCGGGTTCTCCTGACGTTCCGCTCGCTCCATGCGCTCCACGGGCGAATGCCGCATGTCGGCGTGGGTGAGGATCCAGAACCGTTCCTCGCGGATCGCGCTCACCACGTGGTCGGCGACGATCGACGCGTCGATTCCGTCGACCACACCTTGCCGCAGCATGTCCTCGACCATCCTTCCGATCGGCGACTGCGTCTGGGCCGGTTCGTCACCGAGACGGTCGGTCCACTTCTGGCCCTCCACCAGGTTGGTCCGCACGAATCCGGGGCAGAGCGCACTGACACCGACCGGGGACCCGCCCGCCTTGAGCTCCAGGTACAAGCCCTCGCTCAGCGCGACCACACCGGTCTTGGTGACGTTGTACGCGGCAGCGCCGGGCAGAGCCACCAATCCCGCCATCGACGCGGTGTTGACGATGTGGCCCTCGCCCTGGTCCTCCATGATCGGCAAGAAGGCTCGGATCCCGTGGATCACGCCGTAGAGGTTGATGCCCACGACCCACTCCCAGGCGCTGAACGGGCCACGCCACGGATCGCCCTTGCCCACCACACCGGCGTTGTTGCACAACACGTGAGCGGCGCCGAAGCGATCGATCGTGGCTGCTGCAAGGGCATGCACCTCGGGTTCGAGCGATGTGTCGGCCACCACGGTGAGCACCTCGGTGCCGCCCTCGGCCAGCTGGGCCTCGACCGAGCGCAGGCGTGCTTCGTCAATGTCGGCGAGCACGACCTTCATCCCCTCCGAGGCGAAGCGTTCGGCCATCGCCCTTCCGATGCCACTCGCACCTCCGGTGATGACCGCGACCTTGCCCGTCAGCTCCCTCATCTTCGGCACTGTACGACGGCCTACGGTGCGTCCATGACAGCGGACTCGACCACGGACGCCTCCCGACCTCCTTTCAGCCCGTCCGATGCCCGCCGCACGTGGCGAAGGCTCGAGGCCGTCCACGGGATGATCTACTTCACGCCGGACGCGCCGCCTCGATACGAAGCCGCGGGTGTGACCCACCACCGGACCGGCTACTTCGGTTCTCGCGCCGCGGCGATGGGACCGGTGAGCTCGGAGGTGGTGATCGCCACCTTCTACAACTTCCACCCGAGGCTCGTCCGCAGGTCGATGGACGGGCTCTGGAACCACACGACCCCAAACGCGCTGTTGGCCGCTCGTCTGGCTGCTGTGGACGACTCGCTGAGCAGAGCGTTCGGCGCCGAGTTGATGACCTCCCAACGGCTCGCGGTCGGTGCCGACATGCTGCGCAGCGCTGCGCTGGCCGCCTGCGAACACCTCGAAGGGCGTCCGCTCTTCGCGGGTCACGCATCGCTGCCGTGGCCCGACGAACCGCATCTCGCGCTGTGGCACGCGCAGACCCTGCTG
>JAYSLK010000056.1:0-1965 GCA_043725585.1 Actinomycetota bacterium | reverse complement strand
CGCGACACCCGCTGGCGCGTGTGGGCCGCGAGATACGAGTTGATCAACAGCGACGATGCGGTGACGGGATTGTTGTCGGCGCCGCGAACCATGATCCCGTATTCGGTCTCGATGCCACAGACCTTGGGGATCGCCATGAGAGCGACCCTAGCCAGCTGCTCTCGACTGCGGCCACCATCGGGCCTCCGTCACAGGTACTGACCGGTCGCCGCCCGCTCGATCGCCCGGCCGCCCGCCCTGTCAGCGGGCGTGTGGCCCTTCACCAGCGTGCGGATGAACACGATCCGCTCGCCCTTCTTGCCGGAGATCTTCGCCCAGTCGTCGGGATTGGTGGTGTTGGGCAGATCCTCGTGCTCTTTGTACTCCTGCTTGATCGAGTCGAGCAGATCTTGGGTGCTCACGCCCCGCACTCCCCCGGCGATCACCCGTTTGATCGCGAGCTTCTTGGCACGGCGCACGATGTTCTCGATCATCGCGCCCGACGAGAAGTCCTTGTAATAAAGGATCTCCTTGTCACCGTTCTGATAGGTGACCTCGAGGAACTGGTTGTCCTCGTCGTTGCGATACATCTCGGCGACCGTGGCATCGATCATGTCGGGCACCTTCGTGTCCGGCGCGATCGGGATCTCGTCGGTGAGGTAACGGGCGAAGATCTGACGGGCTGCGACGCTGTTCGGGCGCTCGATCTTGATCTTCACGTCGAGGCGACCCGGACGCAGGATGGCCGGATCGATGAGGTCTTCGCGGGTGGTGGCCCCGATCACGATCACGTTGCGAAGGCCCTCCACACCGTCGATCTCGGCCAGCAACTGCGGCACGATCGTGCTCTCCATGTCGGAGCTGATCCCCGAACCCCGGGTGCGGAACATCGAGTCCATCTCGTCGAAGAAGACGATGACTGGCCAGCCTTCCTCGCTCTTTTCGCGCGCTCGCTGGAACACGAGACGGATCTGTCGCTCGGTCTCGCCGACGTACTTGTTCAGCAGTTCGGGGCCCTTGATGTTGATGAAGTACGACCGCCCCTTCTCACCGCCGGTCTTTTCGGCCACCTTCTTGGCGAGCGAGTTGGCGACGGCCTTGGCGATCAGGGTCTTGCCGCACCCGGGCGGTCCGTACAGCAGGATCCCCTTGGGCGCCGGCAGTTGGTGCTCGGCGAACAGGTCGGCATACAGGAACGGCAGCTCCACGGCGTCGGCGATCTGTTCGATCTGGTCGTCGAGACCTCCGATGTCGTCGTAGGAGATGTCGGGCACCTCTTCGAGCAACAGATCCTCGACCTCGGGGCGGGGCAGCTTCTCGAGCAGCAGATTGGTGCGCGGATCGAAGCGCATCGTGTCGCCGCTGCGCAGGTGCACACCCCGCAAGCTGTCGGCCAGTTCGCACACCCGCTCCTCGTCGGCGCGCCCCGTCACCATGGCGCGAACACCGTCGTCCATGATCTCCTTGATCGTGACGACCTCGCCGGTGATCTCGGGGTTCCTGGCGAGGACGACGTTGAAGCTCTCGTTCAACACCACCTCTGAACCGCGCTCGAGCGTCTCGTGCTCGATGTCGGGGTGCAGGCCGACCCGCATCTTCCGACCGCTGGTGAGCACGTCGATCGTGCCATCGTCGTTGCGGCCGACGACCACCCCGTACGCCGAAGGCGGCTGGCTGAGCTTGTCGACCTCGTCGCGCAGGGTGGAGATGTGCTCGCGGGCTTCACGGAGGGTGTAGCTGAGCTTCTCGTTCTGACTCACGGCGTGGGCCAGCTGGCCCTTGGTCTCGAGCAGGCGCTCCTCGAGCGCGCGCGTCCGCTTGGGAGCCTCGGCAAGACGGCGGCGCAGGTCGGCGATCTCCTGTTCGAGGACCAACGCCTCCGCACGCGTGTCCTCGAGCGGCTCGTCGGCGCCACCGGGCCCTGTGTCTCCCGGATCGTTGTCGTGCTGACCGTGACTGGGTGCCATGGCTGGAACCTACACGCGC
>JAYSLK010000055.1:0-1568 GCA_043725585.1 Actinomycetota bacterium | reverse complement strand
GGGTAGATCTGATACACCACGGCTCGCTGCCACCACGGCGCCCGTCCTGATCCCGGGGCGTCATCAGGGGTGCCGAGGTGGGCGCCGGCATGGCGAGTGCCGCTGGTTGGATCGTTCACGGGACCGCCAGACTATCCCGGCGGAACCAGCCGGTCAGGGGATAGGCTGGCGCTCAATGTCAGTTCTCTAGAGTTCGGGAGCCCTACCGTGAAGAAGGGTCGTCATCGCCGCTTCGAAGAAGCGCGCAAGCTCAAGCAAGCAGGCCCCAGTGCATTCGATCTGGGCTTCGGAGGCAATGGCCCCCGGGAGAGTACTCAAGACGACGAGTACGCAGCGCTTGCTGAAAAGTACGGCGTGTCCTTTGACGAGGACGACGAGGACGACGAATCCGACGAATCCGACGATGAGTCCGACGACTGACGTCACCCGCTGACTCGCCCCACTGGCGGCGCGTCACCCCATCAGGAAGACCCGACCCCCAGGGACTCATGAGCACTGCCATTCGTAATGTCGCGCTCGTAGCTCACGTCGACCACGGCAAGACCACGCTCGTCGACGCACTGCTACGCGCCACTGGAACCTTCGCCGCCCACCAGGCGGTGGTCGACCGAGTCATGGACTCCAACGACCAAGAGCGCGAGCGAGGGATCACGATCCTCGCCAAGGCCGCCTCCATCACCTGGAAGGGCACCAAGATCAACCTGGTCGACACGCCCGGCCACGCGGACTTCGGCGGCGAGGTGGAGCGAGCCCTCACCATGGTCGACGGCGTGTTGCTGCTCGTCGACGCAGCCGAGGGTCCGCTGCCGCAGACCCGGTACGTGCTGCAGAAGGCGCTTGCGAAGAACCTGCCGGCGATCGTGATCATCAACAAGGTCGACCGTCACGACGCCCGTCCCGACGAGGTCCTCGACGAGGTCTACCAGCTGTTCATCGACCTCGATGCCGGTGACGAGCACATCGACTTCGAGATCATCTCCACGGTTGCCCGTGAAGGCAGGGCCATGAGGGGCATCGGCATGCCCGACGCCGACGCCGACCTGTCAGCGCTGCTCGACACGATCCTCGAGGCCATCCCCGAGCCGGATGGCGACGCGGACAAGCCGCTCCAGGCCATGGTGACCCAGCTCGACGCCAGCGAGTACCTCGGTCGTCTGGCCATCGGCCGAGTCGTCAACGGGGTCATGCGTCGTGGCGAGACCGTGGCGCTGCTCGAAGAGGAGTTCGCCGAGGGCCAGCCGCCGCTCAAGCGTCGCCTCGCCCAGCTGATGGCGTTCGAAGGTGTCAGCCGCAACGAAGCAGATGAGCTTCGGGCAGGCGACCTGTTCGTCATGGCCGGCTTCCCCGAAGTCGAGATCGGTGACACCATAGCTTCCGTCGACGACCCTGTCGCTCTGCCCCGTCTGGTGGTCGACGAGCCGGTGCTGCGCATGACCTTCGGCGTGAACACCTCGCCGATGGCGGGGAGGGAGGGCAAGTACCTCACGAGCAGACACCTGGTCGATCGCCTGCGCAAAGAACTGCTCGGCAACGTGTCGATCAAGCTGTTCGAGACCGGCTCGCCCGAT
>JAYSLK010000054.1:0-1547 GCA_043725585.1 Actinomycetota bacterium | reverse complement strand
TTCACCGAACCCGAGATCGCCGACGTCGGCCTGGCCGAGGCCGATGCATTCGCTGTCGGGCGCAAGATCCGCGTCACCAAGGTGCCGTTCAGCTCCACGCCCAAGGCGCTGATCAACAACGACTGGCGCGGCTTCGTGAAGATCATCTCCGACCCGGCCACCGGAGTGGTGCTCGGCGGATCCATCGTGGGTCGCCACGCTGCCGAGCTGATCAGCGTCATCGCCCTGGCGGTCACCGCGAATCTGAAGGTCACCGACATCGTCGAGAGCCTGTTGGTGCACCCGGCGCTGAGCGAAGCACTCGCAGAAGCTGCCGAGTAGCCCTTCACCGTGTTCGCCACTGACGACCGTCCCGCGCCCACGATTCCCTCGGGTCTCGTGCTCGCGACCCTGCGACGGCGCGCGCTCGGGGCGATCCTCGACCAGATGCTCGCGCTTGTCCCTGTCGCGATCGGCGTGGTCGTCAGCGGGTACCGACCCGGCGACGACCTCAGCTCCGAGTCGCTGCTCTGGCTGAACGCGATCACGGTCGGCGTGGCGTTCGTGTACGAGCTGCTGATGGTCGGCTTCCTCGGCCGCACGGTCGGCAAGTTCGCTACCGGCACGTGCGTCGTGAGCCAGGCGACCGGCGCCCGCGTCGGCTGGTTCGGTGCCGGACAGCGAGCCGTGGTGCCAGCGGTGGCAGCAGCCGTGCCGACGCTCGGCTTCCTGCTGGGCAGCATCGTGTACGGCCTCGCCGCGCTCGGTCCACTGCGGCAGGGTCTCCACGATCGCGCGGCAGGCACCCTCGTCGTCATGGCGCGCTAGACACCCCAGAGCCGCGCCGTCGTCATCGGCTTCGTGCCTCAGCCGATGACGACGGCTGGTGCCATCGGCTTCGTGCCTCAGCCGATGACGACGACAACGTCGCCGGCGCCGACGGTGTCGCCCTGGGCGACCTTGATCTCTTTCACGATGCCGGCTTTCTCGGTGGTGTTCTGGTTCTCCATCTTCATGGCCTCGAGGACGCACACGGCCTGGCCCACCTCGACGGCTTGACCCACCTGGACGAGCAGTTTCACGATCGTTCCCTGCATCGGGACCTCGACGTTGCCCGACGCAGCAGCACCGACGCCGGCGCCACCGGTGGCTCGGGTCGGCTTCTTCGCCGCCTTCGCGGGGCCGGCAGCCACCATCGGCATCTCGGGGACCCACATCTTCACGTCGAACCGTTTGCCGTTGACCTCGACCGTGGTGTTTCGCTGCACGAGGGGATCGCCACCCTCGGCGGGAACGACCCGCTTCGGCGCTTCGATGCCCGACAGGTCGAGCCTCTCCTCGACCCACTTCGTCGAGTGCTGCATCGCTTGGAAATCGGGATGCTTCAGAATCGCGATGTCGGCCGGAATGGTCGTCGCCACGCCTTCGATCTCCATCTCCTCCAGCGCGCGAATGGTGCGGGCGATGGCCGTGGGGCGATCCTTGCCCCACACGATCAGCTTCCCGACCAGGTTGTCGTAGTACTGGCTCACCGTGTCGCCGGCCATGTAGCCCGCATCGAATCGGAT
>JAYSLK010000053.1:0-1629 GCA_043725585.1 Actinomycetota bacterium | reverse complement strand
TTTGGCGAAGGCGACGGTGTGGCCGTGGCGGCAGGCGTGGTGTCCGAGCGCTTGCGCGATGAAGGTCTTGCCGACGCCGACGGGGCCGTGGAGGATGATCGACTCGCCAGCGGTCAAGAACCGCAGGGTGGCGAGATCCCGGATTGCTGGGGCGGGGATCGAGGGGTTGTAGTTGAAGTCGAAGTCCTCGAGTGTGGTGGCTTGCTCGAAGCGGGCGTTGCGCACTCGGCGGATCACGGCGGCGGCGTCTCGGCGGGCGATCTCGTCGAGGCACAGGTTGTGAAGGAACTCGATGTGTCCGAGGTCGCCGGCGCGGGCTTGGGCGAGGCGGGCATCGAGGGTGTCGAGCATTCCCGACAGCTTCAATGCTCGCAGGGCGGTGTCGAGTTGATGAGCGTGTGTCATCACGCCACTCCTTCGTCATTGTTGGCGATGTCGGGGTTGAACAGTCGGGCGGGGCCATGCAGATGAGCGGGCGCGCTGCACGCTGCGTCTGGTTGGGGTTGGCCGTCGTGTTCGGTCCCGGCGACGAGGATCCCTTTGATTGTGCGATAGGTCGGATCGCCGACCTGGAGCGCTCGCCGGCTTGCGGCGTCGACACGCCCGGCGCTGTGTTTGTCGGCGAGACGGATGATCCCTTGCGCTGAGCGGAGACGGTGCAGCACGTTGACGGCGAGGAGCTCGCCGATCACCTCGGCGACATTCGGTCCGAGCTGGTCGGCTTGGCGCCGGCACCACACCGGGGTGCGTTGGAAGAACGCGATCTTGTCGGGCGGGTAGTCGGCCATGTCGGTGACCCACCCCCGCTCGGCCCGGATGTGCGACTTGACCTGCACGGTTGCGTCGAACACCTCGACACGGTGTTCGGTGAGCCGCACGTCGAGCTGGCGGCCAACGAACCGCCATGGCACCGAGTAGATGACACCGGCGACGGAGATGTGGCAATCCGACGCGACTTTCGGGCGGGACCAGGCAGCGATCTCGAAGCGGTGATGCGGCAGAGCCCGCATCACCGGGCGCGACACCGCTTCGAACATCACGACCGGCGCAGCACCGTCGAGCCCGCGATGTGCACGGCGCCCGACGATCGACGTCGACCACTCGATGCCGGCGGTCTGCATCTGCTCCACCGAGTCCCACGTCCGACCTCGCCAGAAGCTGTCACGGATGTATGGCATCGGGCGTTCCACCCGAGGCTTGTCCTTCGGCCTGAGTGCTCGCGCCGGGTCGATCAAACAGCCGTAATGCCCGGCCATCTCGGCGTAGGCACGATTCAGTTTCGGGTCGAACACATCAGCTTTGATGACACCGGTCTTCAAGTTGTCCGGCACCAACCGGGCCGGGACAACACCGAAGAACTCGAACGCGGCGACATGCGCTGCGATCCAGGCGTGGATGTCCATCCGCAACACCGGGCGCACGAACATGTGCCGACAACACGCCAACACCATCACGAACGCCCACACCCGCCGAGCCCGATCAGTGACCGGATCGACCCACGGGCCGAGGAACCCGTAATCGATCTGCGCCTCCGAGCCGGCCTCGACCATCGGACGCAACACCGTCACCTGGCCCTCATCAACATGATCAGGGAACTCGAGACGCACATACCTGCGCAACGACGCAATC
>JAYSLK010000052.1:0-3386 GCA_043725585.1 Actinomycetota bacterium | reverse complement strand
CCGGCACCCACGTGTGGGGCCAGTTCCTGAAGGACTACCGACCCACCGACTGGTGACTCGTGTGCGTCGACGTTTGTGAACGGGCGCACTCGATGAGAGCCCACGTTCACAAACGCCGAGTGAGACCGTGGTTGCGGCGACGCCGGTCGATCGCCATCCTGATGGCGTGCAGATGACGGCGGTGCGGGACACCTGGATCCCACCCGTCGACAAGGTCGCGTTCCGCGAGGGTGTGCGCGCGATGTCACCGATGGTGGTTGCGATCACCGTGTGGGGCGTCGTCACTGGAGTGGCGATGGTGAATCAGGGCATGTCGGTGCCCCTCGGGTTGATCATGACGTTCACCGTCTTCGCCGGTTCGGCCCAGCTGGCGGTCCTGCCGCTGCTGGCACTCGGCGCTCCGCTGCCGGTGGTGTGGGCGACGGCGCTGGTCGTGAACCTTCGTTTCGTGATCTTCGCCGCGAGCAGCCGTCGATCGTTCGTCGACCTCACGTTCCGCCAGCGTGTGCTGGCCGGTTACCTCAACGGCGACCTCGGATTCGCGCTGTTCTCTCAGCGTTTCGCCTGCGATCCAGACCGAGGGTCGCCGGTGCAGTGGGGCTACTTCTACGGAGGCGCCGTCGTGAACTGGGTGGCGTGGCAAGCCGCATCGGTCGCCGGCATCGTGCTCGGCGGGTTCGCTCCGGAGGCATGGGGACTCGAGCTGGCCGCCTACCTGGCGTTGACGGCGGTGCTGGTGCCGATGTGCGTGAAGTTCCCGGCGTTGGCCGGGGTGGCCGTTGCCGTGGTGGTCTCGGTGCTGACGGTGCAGCTGCCGATGCGGCTGGGGCTGTTGATCGCGGTTGCGGTGGGGGTGACCGTGGCGATGCTCGCCGAGCACCTCCGCGGCCTCCACCTCCGCGGCAGACGAGGCGAACGCTGATGGACCTCGACGACTGGACGTACATGCTGATCGCGATCACCGGGTTGACGGTGGTCACCGTCGCCACGCGCGCGAGCTTTTTCATGTTGCCTGCCAACGTGCAGCTGCCGGCACGAGTGGAACGAGCGCTGCGCTACGCACCGGCGTGTGCGCTGGCCGCGATCGTCGCTCCCGGCGTCTTGACCCGTGATCACGAGGTGGTGATCGGCTGGGGCAACGACCAGATGTGGGCGCTGCTCGTCGCCGCGGCCGTGTTCGCAAAGACCCGCAACATGATGGTCATGATGGCGGTCGGCATGGGCGTCTTCACGTTGCTCCGCGTGGCCGTATGACCGGGTTGGTGATGCGCGGCCCGCTCAACGAGACCGCGGTTCGCCGTCGAAGTTCAGAAGCGGCCGCCGTCGACGAGGAAGTGCTGCGCGGTGCAGGCAGCTCCGTCGTCGGCAGCCAGGAACAGCACCATCTGGGCGAACTCCTCGGGCATGATCCGCCGTTTGATCGCTTGGTCACGCATCGTGTCGGCCTCACCCTCGGGCGTCCACCACTTGGCGAGTTGACGCTCCGTGGGCACCCAGCCCGGCATCACGGTGTTCACCCGCACTCCGTGCGGGCCGAACGTGCGTGCCATCGTGCGCGTGATTCCCTCGACCGCGGACTTTGCGATCGCGTAGCCGGGAAACATGTCCTCCTGCATCAGGTAACTGCTCGACCCGATGTTCACGATCGAGCCGCTGCCGGCCCCGATCATCTGCGGTGCGAGCGCCTGGATGGCGAAGAAGTAGTGCCGGAGGTTCGTGTTCATCCGATCGTCCCAGTACTCGACCGTCACGTCGCGCCAATCGTGACGGTCGTCGTTGGCTGCGTTGTTCACCAGCACGGAGATGCCATCGAGGGTGTCGACCGCTGAGGAGCACGCGTGCTGCAGCGCCGCGATGTCGAGCAGGTCGACCTCGAAGAAGACCGGGACATGTGCGACCGCGGCGTCCACGCAACGCTGGATCGTGGCCCGAGCGTCGGCCACGGCGATGTCGACGAACGCCACCTTGCTGCCCTGACGGGCGAACTGCTCCACCAGCGCGCTGCCGATGCCGGCAGCACCACCGGTGACGAACACACCGCGATCGACGAGGGAGGGGTACGAGGCGTAGCGAGTCACGCCAACGAGTCTGCTCCGATCGAGGGGCGATCGCGCGATCCCAGGTCAGCAGTATTCCCGGGGCCACGCGCGAGCCCGCCGGTAGCATTGCCGACCGTGCCAGAGTTCCAGACCAGCCCCGGGATGCGCGACATCCTGCCGCCCGAATCGGCCCGTTGGCGCCGGTTCGTGCACGTCTTCGCCGACGTCGCGGATCGGGCCGGCTACGGACAGGTGATCTCGCCGCTGCTCGAAGATCTCGGGGTCTTCCAGCGCATCGGCGACGCCACCGACGTGGTCACCAAGGAGATGTACGACTTCGTCGACAAGGGCGGGCGCCACATCGCACTCCGCCCCGAGCTCACTGCCTCGGTGTGCAGGGCGTTCGTCCAACATCGGCCGGCCACGCCCTGGAAGGTGTGGTACACCGGATCGCAGTTCCGCTACGAGAAGCCCCAGCGTGGACGGTACCGCCAGTTCGACCAGGTCGGCATCGAGGTGCTGGGTGCGAGCGACCCGTTGCTCGATGTCGAGGTGATCGCGCTCGGCTGGGAGTTCTACAAGGCGCTCGGTCTGCAACGGGTGAATCTGCTGCTGAACAGCCTCGGCGAGCCCGCCGATCGTGCCCGATTCGTTGCTGCGCTCGACGCTCACTTCCGAGCGAACCTCGACGCCCTCAGCCCCGAGAGCCGGATCACCCTCGACAAGAACCCGCTCCGTGTGCTCGACTCGAAGCGGGTTGCCGACACGGCGCTCGTGGCCGCAGCGCCCCGCATCGCCGATTTCTACAGCGGCGAGGCTGCAGCGCACTTCGACGCCGTGCAGGCTGGGCTCACGGCGCTCGGCATCCCGTACACGATCGACTCCAAGCTCGTTCGTGGTCTCGACTACTACCGCTACACCACGTTCGAGTTCCAGGGTGGCACTCTCGATTCGGCACAGAACGCGCTCGGCGGGGGTGGTCGCTACGACGGTCTGGTCGAGTCGTTGGGCGGCCCTGCCACCCCTGGCGTGGGCTTCGCACTCGGGCTCGACCGCACCCTGCTCGCCTGTGATGACGAAGGCGTCTTCGCTGCGCCGTCCACGGCGGTCGACGTGTTCGTGGTCGACACCACGGATGGGCTTGCGGCGCTCGACATCACCGCCGAGCTGCGCGCCGCCGGGCTGTCCTCCGATCGGGCGTTCGACAACCGCAGCATGAAGAGCCAGATGAAGGCTGCCGATCGCAGTGGCGCTCCGTACGCCGTGATCATCGGCACCAATGAACTCGAAGCGGGCACCGTCGTGGTTCGGCCGATGCGGGCCGACTACGACCCCGACACCGGTGAG
>JAYSLK010000051.1:0-9072 GCA_043725585.1 Actinomycetota bacterium | reverse complement strand
TCGCTGCGTGGTGACGATTCGGTGAGGCAGTACGAACAGGCGAGGTTGCAGTGGTAGTTCGTGTACATCCACACCCGGCCGGGCAGCGTGCCGTCGGCGATCGCCTGGGCGATCGGCGACTCGATCACGGCTTCGGTCACGATGCCGGTCATGACACCACCGCCATGCCCGTCTCGTAGCCCTCACGTTCGAGCCGCTCGATGACACCGGGAGACGTCGGCAGCTCGAAACCGGTCGCAAGGCGATTGAGGAACATGGTGGCTCCGATGGTGACGCTGAGCTCGACGAGGATGTGATCGGGCCATGACTGCCGGGCCGTGTGCCACACGTCGTCGGGCACCGGGCCGCTGGCACCCGCCATCGCGTCGATCCACCGCACGAGCGCCTGTTCGGCGGCATCCGGGAACCCGTCCTCCAACGGCACCTCGCCGCGCAGCGCACGCACCTCCCGCTCGTCGAGTCCCACATCGATGGCCACGGTGGTGTGGGCGTGGATGCAGTATCGACACCCGAGCAGCGCCGACGTGCGCAAGATCGCGAACTCCTTGTGGCGTGTGCTCGCTGCGCCGGCACCGAGCGCAGCACCGACGAAGCCCAACGTGGGCCCGAGCAGTTCCGGCACGTTGGCCAGCGCCGCCACGATCGGGCCGGGGTCGCCGCCGGCGAAGAAGCTCTGGGCTGTCATCGGGGCGGTGGATGCATCCAGCAGTTCGATCCGAGGCATGGTCCCCATCCTCGCGCTGTCTCCCACGCGCGGGATCCACCGCAGCCAGAGTTTCTCGATTGTTTCGGTCCGACGAGCTGCCGACGAAGGCAGCGATGCCTAGTGTCCACGACATGACGAGCGAGCCGGCATCGCATCCAGACCGAGTCCACTGGGAACGCGTGTGGTCCGCCACGGCCGCCGACCAGGTGAGCTGGTACCAGCCGTCGCCGGAACCCTGACTCACGCTCGTGCGCCGCGTGACGGCGCCCTCGACGGACAGCGTGGATGCACCCCGGCCTGCCGAGGTACTGATCGTGGGGGCCGGTGCCTCGGTGCTCGTCGGCGCCCTGCTGGCACAAGGTCTGCGCGTGACGGCGATCGACATCGCCGATGCGGCGCTGGTGGCACTCTCGGGCCAACTGGCAAAGCGCTCGCTCGACCCACAGGCGATCGACGACGACCATCGACCACGACTGATCGTCGCAGACGTTCGCACCATTCGCCTCGACCACGAGGTCGACGTGTGGCACGACCGGGCGGTGTTCCACTTCTTGATCGACGACGACGATCGACGTGCATACGCCGAGTCGGCAGCGGCAGCCGTTCGCCCCGGCGGGCACCTGGTGATCGCAGCGTTCGCCCCCAATGGGCCCGCGTCCTGCAGCAGCCTGCCGGTGATGCGACATGACGCGGTGTCGTTCATGGCCGCCTTCGGCGCGTCGTTCGAACTGGTCGAGAGCTTCGAGCGCACCCACGTCACGCCATGGTCGTCCGACCAGCCCTTCATCCACGCCGTTCTGCGTCGTCGCTGAGTGCCGAGAACTGATCCGTACCGCCCGGCAGGCGGGGTCGGTCAGGCCAGCGCAGCGAGTGCGTCGAGGGCGCCGCGGATGAACGTGGGATAGGCGTAGATCATCGATCGCAGCTCCGACACGGGCACTCGGGCGTGCACCGCGAGACTGAACAGCCCGAGCACCTCGCCACCGCGTGGGCCGACCGTCGAGGCGCCGACCAAGATGCCGCGATCGGCGTCCTCGACGAGCTTCATGAGACCCTCGTTGCCCGCGCCGTGCAGCCAGCCGCGGCTGGACGTCGAACTGTCGACCACGCCGACGCGGACGTTCAACCCGGCCGCTCGCGCCTGGGCCTCGGTCATCCCGACCGAGCCGACCTCGGGGTCGGTGAACGTCACGCGCGACACGGCGTGGCTCTCGGCAAGCCGAGGGTGCTCGACGCCGAGGATGTCGTCGACGGCGATCGCCGCCTCGTACACGGCCATGTGGGTGAACGACCCGCGGCCCGCGATGTCACCGACGGCCCACAGCTTGGCGACGCCGTCGACACGCATGTGATCGTCGACGGTGATCGTCGGTCGCGCTGTCTCGTCGAGCCCCACCGTGTGGAGACCGATGCCGCGCACGTTGGGCACCCGGCCCGCGGCGACCAGCAGTTCGTCGCTGATGATGTACGTGCCGTCGGCCAGTTCCAGCGTCACCTGACCGTCGCGCTGCACCGCAACGGCCGCCAGACCGGTCCTGATCGTGATGCCCTCCGACTCCAACACGGCCGCCACGAGCGCGCTCGTCTCCGGTTCTTCGGGGGCCAGGATGCGATCGAACGCCTCGACCACCGTCACCTTCGATCCGAACCGGGAGAAGGCCTGAGCCAGTTCGAGCCCGATCGCGCCGCCGCCCATTACCGTCAGCGACGCCGGCACCGAGCGGATCTTGAACACGTCGCGGTTCGTCCACGGCCGGGCATCGGCGAGGCCGTGCACCGGCGGCAGCGCTGGCGATGTTCCCGTGGCGATCACCACACCGAGTCGAGCGATGTACACGTCGTCACCGACCCGCACGCGGCCCTCTCCATCGAGAGCTCCCCTGCCACGCACGAACGTGCCACCCCTACCGACGAAGCGGTCGACCGCCACGGTGTCGTCCCAGTCGTCGGTGGCCTCGTCGCGGATCCGGTCGGCGACGATCGAGTAGTCGGGCGTCACCACCGCGCTCCCGGCCATCGTGTTCACCCGGCGCGCCTCGGCCAACAGGTCGGCGGCGCGGATGATCATCTTCGACGGGATGCACCCGTAGTACGGGCACTCTCCTCCGACGAGATGGTCCTCGATACCCACCACCGACACACCTGCCACGGCCAGTTGACCGGCGACGTCTTCGCCCCCCGGGCCCATTCCGATCACCACGACATCGACTTCATGTGTCTGCATGAAGATGCAGTCAACCCCGCCCACGATTCGTTACAGCGGAGATCGAACAGGAACGGTGAAACGAATCACTGTCTCGGTGGACCAGTGATCATGCGACCCCGAATCCCACGCCGCGGCGACCGGTTTCCCGACGCCGAACTGATCGACCACGAGGGCCGGCCCCGCACGATCTCGAGCCTGTTCGAGCCGAGCACGACCGACCGATACCTCGGCTTCGAACAGGGGTATCCCGCTGCGGTGGTCTTCATCCGAGGCCCCTTCTGCCCGCGCGACCAGGCGCAGCTGCGATCGTTGGTCGCAGCCCAGTACGAGCTCGGGCTGAACGGCTGCGCGATCGTCACGATCAGCGTGCAACCACCCGAGGTGCTCGCTGCCTTCAGGTTCGGTCTGGGAGCGTCGTGGACATTCTTGTCCGACCTGTCCCGACAGCTGATCGGTGCCCTCGATCTGATCGATGAGACCGAGGGCGAGGAGGCGTTCGTGTCGCGACCGATGACCTTCGTGCTCGACGAACGCCGCGCTGTACACGCCGTGTACGACGGCTGGTGGTCGATCGGGCGGCCGAGCCCCGAGGAGCTGCGTCACGACCTGCGCGAGATCATGTCGGCGACCAAGCGCTTTCCGTACGAGGCCTGGACCACCCCCCGTGTCACGCAGGTCCGCGTCCCTCAACAGACGTGGCTCCAGGCCGACGCGGCGGCTCCGGCACACACCGGCCACGTCGCCTGGTTCGATCTCGGTCGCGGCATCGGTTCGATCGCGGCCGACGGCGACCCGGCCGGCCAGGACCCCGCCGATCAGGTCGTGGCCGACGTGTTCTTCAGCTTCACCGCGATACCGGGCGCCGGATATCGAACCATCCGGGCCGGTCAGCGGGTGGGTTTCGACCTCGCCGACAACCCCTTCGGTCCAGTCGCCAGGCGAGTCATCGCTCTGGAGTGAGCGAGCCCGCGAGTCGCGCCGACGCGATGGTCGGGAAGACGACGGTCGACAGCAGGCCGGCCGAGACGAGTGCCGCAGCTGAGACTGGCGACACCGCGTCGACGGCCACACCGATCTGCGTCGCGGTCACGATGAACGGCAACGACGTGGCCTGCAAGAGACCTGCAGTGATCGCGTGTCTGCGACCGATGACCCTCGCGTAGAGCAACGCCGGCACCCCACGCACCAACAAGATTGCCGCCAGGAACGCCGGCACCCGCAACAGTGCCGCTGGATCGTCGAGCAGCGACTCGAGGTCGAAGCGCAGGCCGCTCGTCACGAAGAACACGGGAACGACGAAGCCGAACCCGATCGACTCGAGCTTCAGGCGAAAGTGAGGATGGGTGGTCGTATCGGTGTCGACGAGGCCCAGCACGGCGCCGGCAACGAACGCACCCAGGATGGTCTCCACGCCGACGCGAGCGGCGAGTGCGACGAAGGCCAACAAGAGCGCCACCGCGATCCGAACCCTGATGGCGGCCGTCGTGTCCTGCAGCCGGACGAGCAGCTTGTCGATACCCATGCTGCGGTTCCCCCGAGCGAGTGCGACTGCGACCGCGAGCGCGAACAGGACGAAGAACCCGACGGACAACAAGCGGCTCGTCGTGCTTCCTCCGGACTCGGCGAACACCAACGACAACAGCAGGATCGTCGAGAAGTCAGCGATCGTCGCTCCGGCGAGTGTGAACTGTCCCAATGGTCGAGCTGCCTGGCCGGTGTCTTTCAGCAGCGGCGCCACGATTCCCAACGACGTCGCCCCCATCGCGACCGCCAGGAACAACGGGCTGGACACCCAACCGACGGAGTCGGCCGCGACACCGAGACCCAACCCGAGCACCAGTGTGATTGCGAACCCTGCCAACGGCAGCTTCAGCAGGTCGCCACGCAGACCGCGCAGATCGATCTCCAAACCGGCCAGGAACAGCAAGAACGCCAGTCCGACCAGCGCCAGCACGGTGAGCGGGTCGTCCACCGACACCCACCCGAGCACCGAGGGGCCGAGCACGATGCCGCCGACGATCTCGAGCACCACCGAGGGGATCCGGATCGGGAGCACCGCCGCGAGCAAGGGCGCGACAACTGCGACCACAGCGACGATCAGGAGGTTGACGAACTGCAGATCGCCGGTCATCACGCCTCACGAAGCAAGAGGTCGGCCACGAGCCCGGTCCACCCGGTCTGGTGCGACGCGCCAAGACCGGCTCCCGTATCGCCGTGGAAGTATTCGTGGAAGGGGACCATGTCGTGCCAGAGCGGATCGGTGTGGAACTTCTCGTACGAGCCGTGGGCCGGCCTCCGGCCACCCTCTCCGTTGCGGAACGTCGCGACCAGGCGGTCGGCAATGTCGGCCGCGACGTCCACCAGCGTGTGCTCGCTGCCACTGCCGACCGGGTGTTCGACGCGAAGGTCGTCGCCGAAGAATCGACCGTAGGCCCTCAGCGCGTCGACCACGAGGGCGTTCACCGGGAACCACACCGGGCCGCGCCAGTTCGAGTTCCCACCGAACAGGCCGGTCGTTCCCTCGGCCGGCACGTAGTCGACGCTCAGCTCCATCCCTCCGAGCTCGACCGTGAACGGATGCTCTCGGTGCATCGCCGACACCGAGCGGATGCCGTACGGCGACAGCAGCTCTGATTCGTCGAGCAGTCGCTCGAGCAATCGGCACAGCCGATCCGGCCCGACGAGGGCGAGCAGCCTGCCCTCAGATCCATCACGAACGTGCCGCTGGTCGATGTGGTGGGCGAACTGGGGCTTGTTCTGGATGAACCATTCGAGCTGAGCGGCGAAGCGCGGCAGCCGGCTGAGGGTGTCGGGGCCGAGTGTCGTGACCGCACACAACGGCAACAACCCCACCATCGACCGCACTTTCAGAGGGATCCGGTCGTCGCCCAGACGTAGTACGTCGTAGTAGAAGCCGTCCTCGTCGTCCCACAGGCCTCGGTCGTGGATCGCCGTCGCAATGTAGGCGAAGTGCTCCAGGAACTTGGTGCACATGTCTTCGTAAGCAGGAGAGCGCTCGGTGAGGACGAGCGCGATCTCGAGCATGTTCAGCGAGTACAGCGCCATCCACCCGGTGGCGTCGGACTGCTCGAGGCGACCGTCCACCGGCAGCGGTGCCGATCTATCGATCGGGCCGATGTTGTCCATGCCCAGGAATCCACCCTCGAAGACGTTGTCGCCGCTTGCATCCTTGCGGTTGACCCACCAGGTGAAGTTGAGCAGCAGCTTGTGGAACACCCGCTCGAGGAACACCAGATCGGGCGTGCCCGTACGCGCCGCGTCGATGGCGAACACCCGCAGTGCGGCCCAGGCATGAACCGGTGGGTTCACATCGCCGAACGCCCACTCGTAGGCCGGCAGCTGCCCGTTCGGATGCATGTACCACTCGCGGCACATGAGCAACAGCTGATCCTTGGCGAACTCCGCGTCGATGTGGGCGATGGCCACACACTGGAAGGCCAGATCCCAGGTGGCGAACCACGGGTACTCCCACGTGTCGCACACGGTGAGCACATCGGCGTTGTTGAGGTGGCGCCAGTCGCGATTGCGACCCGACTCTCGGCCGTGTGGGGGCGGCGGACCTGAGGGGTCGCCGTCCAGCCAATGGTCGACATCGAAGTGGAACCACTGTTTGGTCCACATCATCCCGCCGAGGGCCTGTCGTGCGATCATCTGCGCTTCCCCGTCGAGGCCACCGAGGAGGTCGTCGTAGAACTCGTCGGCCTCGACTCGACGCTGCTTCACCGCGGAGGCGAATCCTCGCGAGAGGTTGCCCGCTCCCGGTGCCAACCGGAGCCGGATCTCGGTGGTCTCACCCGCCGCTACGTCCAACACGTAGTGCAGGGCCGCCTTGGTGCCAATGCCTTCGACGTTGAGCGTGTCGGCACCTCCGACCACGTGATCGTTGATCGCATCCTTCGGGTGGGCAGTCGTGGGCGCCGCGTTCCACAGACGTGACGCATTCGACTCGTTGTCGCACACGAGCACGAAGGGCGAACCGTCGCCCACGAGCGTCATCGCCCCGAGGGTCGCATGCTGAGCCAGCAGCTCCGACCCCGTCGCAGTGATCGAAGGCTTGGTGGCATCGCGACCCCACGACCAGGTGTTGCGGAACCAGATCGTCGGGAGCGCATGCAGCGTCGCCGCCTCGGGACCCACGTTCTTGACGCGCAAGGTGATGCACCAATCGTCCCGGCCGGCCTTGGCATAGTCGGCCGTGATGTCCCAGTAGCGATCGTCGTCGAAGATGCCCGTGTCGAGCAGTTCGTACTCCGGGTCGAGCCGTCCGCGGCGCCGGTTCTCGTCGACCAGGTCGGCGTATGGAAACTCAACGTGCGGGTACCAGTACCGCCACTGCATCCACGAGTGCGTCGGAGTCGAGTCGAGGAACCACCAGTACTCCTTGGCATCCTCGCCGTGATTGCCCTCGTTGCCCGTGAGGCCGAAGATTCGCTCCTTCAGGATCGGATCGCGACCGTTCCAGAACGCAAATCCGAAGCACAGGCGTTGTTGGTCATCACTCAGACCACCGAGGCCGTCCTCGTTCCAGCGGTACGCCCGTGAGCGAGCCTGGTCGTGTGGGAGGTCGTCCCATGCCGTGCCATTGGCGCTGTAGTCCTCGCGCACCGTTCCCCACGCGCGCTCGGCGAGATACGGGCCCCAACGCCGCCAGCCACTCGGATCGTCGTGCAAGCGTGCTCGTTCAGCGGTCATGCGGCCTCAGTCCGCCCGTGACCGGATGCGTTACAGGACAACGGTGCGACGACGGCGTCGCAACATCGCAGCATCGACCGGCTGGTACGGTCGTAACTCGATGTCCGAGCACGACATGGAGGCTGCCCGCCATCGTTCGCTGTGGCTGAACACCTTCCCCGGACGACTCGATCCCCGCCCCGCTCTCGATCAGGACCTGGACGTCGATGTGGCCATCGTCGGCGCTGGCTTCACCGGTCTGTGGACGGCGTACTACCTGGCTCTCCTCGAGCCGTCGTTGCACATCGCAGTCGTCGAACGAGACATCGCCGGATTCGGTGCATCGGGCCGTAACGGTGGATGGGCATCCGCGTTCATCGCTGGCTCGCCGGGCGTCTACGCACGACACTCGGACCCCGCGGCGGTGCTGCGGGCCGAACGAGCAACGATCGAGTCGCTCGACGAGATGGGGCGCATCTGCGACGACGAGTCGATCGACTGCGGTTACGCGCACGGTGGCACCTTGACCGTCGCCACCTCTGAACCGCAACGAGCACGACTACACGCAGGTGTTGCGGGCAAGCACGCCCGAGGGATCACCGACGCCGACCTGCGCCTGCTCGATGCGCACGCGAGCAACGACCACGCTCGCGTGGCGGGCGCGATCGCGGCCAGCTACTCACCCCACTGCGCGCGCATCGATCCGGCACGACTCGTCCGTGGACTGGCCGATGCTTGCGAACGCCGCAACGTGATCATCTTCGAGCAGTCGCCCGGTGACATCACGACAGGACTCGTGCGCACACCGCGGGGCTCGCTGCGCGCTCCGATGGTGGTTCGGGCCACCGAGTCCTACAGCGTGCAAGCGCGCGGATGGGGACGGCGGTTCCTTCCCCTCTACTCGCTCATGATCGCAACGGAGCCGTTGTCTCACGGCGTGTGGGAGGAACTCGGGTGGGCGGAGGGTCTCACCGTGTCCGACGCCCATCATCTGTTCTTCTACGCGCAACGCACCCCTGACGGGCGCATCGCGATCGGCGGCCGCGGGGCCCCGTACCGCATCGGCTCGCCGATCGATCAGGCCAACGAACAGAATGCTTCGGTGCGGCAGCGACTGGAGACCACCCTGCGCCGCTGCTTCCCGGCGATCGGCGCCGCCGCGATCACCCATCACTGGGGTGGATCGCTGGCCGTCCCTCGCGACTGGTGCATGTCGGTCAGCTGCGATCGATCGGCCGGAACAGCCTGGTCCGGTGGCTACAGCGGCCATGGTGTCGTTGCGGCTCACCTCGGCGGGCGCACGCTGGCCGAGCTCATCTTGGACTGCGACACCGACCGCACGTCTCTGCCGTGGGTGGGACATCGATCGCGCGACTGGGAACCTGAACCGCTGCGCTTTCTCGCATCGAAAGCCATCGTCTCGGTGCTCGGCAGCGCCGATCGGGTGGAGGACGCGACCGGTCGGACC
>JAYSLK010000050.1:0-1524 GCA_043725585.1 Actinomycetota bacterium | reverse complement strand
GATGGGGACCCACCCGTTCGTCCACGCCTATCAGGCGCGCATCCCCTCGACGAGCGACGGCACGGGCATCTCGTGCGCCGACATGATGGTGCCCGCCGTACGCACCAGGGCCGACTGGATCGTGGTGGGCGAAGTGCGCGGGGCAGAGGGCGGAGCGATGGTGAGTGCGATGAGCATCGGCCAGGGGGCGATGGCCACGGTGCATGGCGGTTCGGCGAAGGACGGCCTCGAACGCCTCGCCGAGCTGATCGCCGCCAACAACGGAGTCGAACTGCGCACCGCTCGCTGGCAGGTTCATCGCAGCGTCGACCTGGTGGTGCACACCCACGGCGACAACGAACGTGGCCGATGGGTCACCGAGATCGCGGCTCCGTCGGTCGAAGAAGACGGCGGCCGGTTCGTGCTCCACCGCGTGATGGGTGCCCAACCCGACGCCGCCGATGGGCGGGCCCGAGTGCTCAACGAACCGCAGCGTCCGATGCTCGATCGCTTGCTCGCTGCCGATCCGTCCTTCAGTGCCGATTGGTGGCATCACCGTGGCGAGACGCATCGACCACTGCACGGCTCGCGCCTCCGGGAGGCGTCGTGACCGCAGCCGTTCCCACCACCGCAGTCGCCCTGATGGCGATGCTGCTCGTCGTCGCCGCGATCAGCTGTGCGTACCTCGCAACCCGGCCGTCGCCCGCCCGGCCCTCGGCCCATCGAATTGCGGTGCGTGGAGCGCTCGACGGCGTCGACACCATCCGGATCGTGATCGCCACGGCGATCGCGGTCGGGGTGGCCGTCGTCACTCACTGGTTGGTGCTGTCGATCGTTGCCGGCGTGCTGTCGATCGCCTGGAGGCGGCTGCTCCGCGACGAGCGTGCCGAGGCTGAGCGAGCGCACGTCGAGGGAATCGCCAAGTGGCTCGAGGATCTGCGCGACACGCTGCGCGGCTCATCGGTGGGCACCGAGGAAGCCCTCGAGAGCGTCGCTCTGCGCGCTCCGGAGGCGGTGCGCGAACCGTTGGCGACCTTCGCACTCCGGCGTCGTCAGGGCTTCCGTACCGAAGACGCGCTCACCGATCTCGCCGACGCGCTCGCCCACCCCACCAGCGACGCCGCGATCGCGGCGATCAGGTTGGTGGTCACCGGCACCGCAGGCTCCGGTCGGTTGTTCCGCACGGTCGACTCCCTCGCCGCGGCGGCGCGCGACGAGGTTCGCGCCCGCGAACGCGTCGATCGCACCCGTGCTGTGTACCGCTCGTCGATGACCCGACTCGTCGTGATCGCCGGGCTGATCGTCGGCTACTTGCGCCTGGCCGCGGGCGACCTCTTGCAGCCGTACGACTCGCCGACCGGGCAGCTGGTCCTGGTCGTGCCGCTGGCGATGTGGGGTGGTTGCCTCGTCTGGCTGCGCAGCCTGTGCCGGTATGAGGTGCCCGGTCGCTATCGCATCGCGGGGAGCGCGACATGACGCCGATCCCCACCGCCGTGGTCGTCTCGATCCTCATGGCCTCCGCCGTGGGCGCCCTCGTCCTGGGGG
>JAYSLK010000049.1:0-2915 GCA_043725585.1 Actinomycetota bacterium | reverse complement strand
CGAGCTGCTCAACGCGCGCCGCGGGCGATCATGGAACGGACCGGAACCCTTGTCGGTCGTGCGTTGGCGTCGGTCGGGGCAATCGTCGATCTGAAGTTGGCGGTCGTCGGCGGCTCGTTGGCCCTCGGCTTCGGGGATGTCTTCTTCGAGGCCGCCCAACACGAGCTCGACCTGCGCGCCCGCCTCGGGTTCACGACCGGATTCCGCGTCGTGCCGGCCGCGTTGGGGCATCACGCCCCACTCGTCGGGGCGGCGGCGCTCGCACGGTTTGCCCGGCCGCAGTCGTCGTCGCCACACGCCGGCGTGGTCCGGCCACCGGTTCCTGGCGGCGACGGCAGTACCGATGGCGGGGCGCCGCCTGTCGTCGATTCGGTCGATCTGCTCCCGAGGGCTACCGACGAGTAACATTTGGCCATGCGCCCGATGTACACCCCCGAAGCAGAGGCATACCGAGAGAAGGTCCAGGCGTTCCTCGCCGAGAAGCTGCCGGTGGACTGGTGTGGGATCGGCCGGCTCGAGGGCCAGGAGCTCACCGATTTCGTGACCGACTGGCGCCGCACGCTGTTCGAGGGTGGATATCTCGCTCCGAGCTGGCCGGTCGAGTACGGCGGCGCCGGGCTGTCGGCGTTGGAGCAGGTGATCATCGGCGAGGAATTCGCCAAGGCCGGCGTTCCGACCGGTGGTCCGAATGACGTTTTCGGCATCCAGATGCTCGGCAACACCCTGCTGATGTGGGGCTCCGACGAGCAGAAGAGCTACTACCTGCCGCGGATCCTCTCGGGCGAAGACACCTGGTGCCAGGGTTACTCCGAGCCGAACGCCGGGAGCGATCTGTCGAACCTGGGTCTCAAGGCCGAGCTGGACGGGGACCAATGGGTGCTCAACGGCCAGAAGATCTGGACGTCGGCAGGTCACCTTGCGGATCACATCTTCACGCTCGCTCGCACCGATCCCGACGCGCCGCGGCACAAGGGCATCTCGTTCGTGCTGGTCGACATGCGTCAACCCGGGATCGAGGTGCGTCCGATCCGGATGATCTCGGGCGACAGCGAGTTCAACGAGGTCTTCTACACCGACGCCACAGCACCGAAGGGCGAGGTGGTCGGTGGCGTCAACAACGGCTGGGCGGTTGCGATGACCTTGCTCGGCCACGAGCGTGGCGAGGCCGCGGCGACCTTGCCGATCCGCTTCGGTGCCGAGTTCGACCGCCTCGTGCTCCTCGCCCGTGAACGTGGCCTGACCGGTGACCCGATCATCCGGCAGCGCCTGGCTGCCTGCTACGCCCAGGTGCAGATCATGCGCTACAGCGGCATGCGCGTCCTCACGAAGTTCCTGCACGGACATCACCCGGGTCCCGACGGTGCGATCACCAAGCTCTCCTGGAGCGAGTACCACAAGGAGATCACCGAACTCGCCATGGACATCCTCGGCGCCGATGCCACGGTGCCCACCGGTCGTCGTCCGTCGTCGGCGTTCCAAGCCGACGACGCCGGAGCACCGAACAGTTCATGGAGTTGGGTCGGCACGTTCCTGAACGCCCGCGCCGGCACGATCTACGCGGGCTCGTCACAGGTGCAACGGAACATCATCGGCGAGATGGTGCTCGGTCTGCCGAAAGAACCCCGCTGAGCGCCTCGCCGCTCGGTGGCGGTGTGGCCACGTGGCTGCGAATCGGCGTCGTGGTCGCAGGTCGGCCGCGGCTGTGGGTCACCGCTGTCCGCCAAGCGCGGCGCACCGCCCCCCGCGGCTGGTGGCGCCACCGCCCGTTCCTCCCGGTGCCGGGTGGCGAGTACCTCAGGTTCCGCATGCTCACCCAGTACGGCGACGCAGATCATCCGCCGGTCCCCGCCGATGTGCTGAACTACCTCGCATGGTGCAGGGCGCAGGCGGGCCAGGATGTGACTGCCCAGCAACGACGGGCCGGCCGGCGACGCGTCTGATGCACCTGCCGGCTCCTCCCGGCCCGCAATCTCGGGCGTCGGTCCCTGCAGGGGATCGCTAGGGTCCCGCCGATGAGGAGCGCGCTGGTGTTGAACGCAACGTACGAGCCGCTCTCGGTGGTGCCGTGCCGCCGTGCGGTATGCCTCGTGCTCTCCGAGAAGGCCGACCTGGTGGAAGACGACGGCACGGTGCTGCACGCCGCACGCCTCGAAGTGCCCAATCCCGTGGTGATCAGGCTCCGGTATGTCGTCAAGGTGCCGTTCCACCGGCGCACGGCTCTGTCGCGCCGGGCGGTGTTCGCCCGCGACGAGCATCGGTGCCAGTACTGCGGAGGGTTTGCCGACTCGATCGACCATGTCATGCCGCGCTCTCGCGGCGGTGAGCACGCATGGGACAACGTGGCTGCAGCATGCAGACCGTGCAACCTCTCCAAGCGCGACCGCACCCCCGACGAGGCCGGGATGCGCTTGGCTCGCGCACCGCGGGTGCCTCGAGAGCTGGCATGGGTCACCGTGGCGGTCGCACGGGTACCCGATCAGTGGAAGCCCTACCTCGCGCGAGCCAGCTGAACCTCGCCGGTTCGAGTTCGTCTCTCGGCGCGCACGGTCAGATGAGGTCGACGGCCGCCACACTGGTCAGCCGATGAACGTCTCATCAGCGAGCGCATGGCGGATCGGCACACGCCACGGTTCAGCCGCGACGTTGCACGGGCTGGTGCCGCACGGCCAGGAGCGCACCGCCGAGTGGTTCGAGGTCGATGGCACCGCGCTGGTGCTCGGGTCGGCGCAGCGCGACGAGGTCGTCGATCGCGAGGCGTGCGCTGCTGCCGACATCGACGTCGTGCGGCGCCGCAGCGGGGGAGGGGTCGTGCTGGTGGTCCCCGGCGAGATGCTGTGGCTCGACGTCGTGATCCCCCGTGGTGACCAGCGGTGGGACGACGATGTCGCGAAGTCGATGTGGTGGCTCGGTGAACT
>JAYSLK010000048.1:0-4574 GCA_043725585.1 Actinomycetota bacterium | reverse complement strand
GAAGGGACCACGGCCTCAGCATGACGAATCCGTACCAGGAAGCACTCGGCGCGACGCTCATCGAGCGCACCAAACGAGAACGCATCATCCTGGTCGGGGTCACGCTGCCGGGTCACACCGATGCCGACACGGAGGCGGGCCTCGACGAGCTGGCGCTCCTGATCGACACCGCAGGTGCAGACGAAGGTGGGCGGCTCGTCCAGAAGCGTGACAAGCCCGATCACACCTGGTTCATCGGCAAGGGCAAGGTCGACGAGTTGCGACAGATGTGCCTCGCCGTCGACGCCGACACGGTCGTGTTCGACAACGATCTCAGTCCGGCGCAGCAGTTCAACCTCGAGAAGCTGCTCGGGCGCACCGCGCTCGACCGCACCGCCGTCATCCTCGACATCTTCGCTCAGAACGCACACACCCTCGAGGGCAAGGCGCAGGTCGAGTTGGCGCTGTTGCGGTATCGGCTCCCGCGGCTGCGGCGCGGCAACAAGGCGAACCTCTCACAACAGAGCGGCGGTGTGGGCACCCGAACCCGCGGCTCCGGCGAGACCAAGCTCGAGGTGGATCGCCGAACGCTGACCAAGCGCATCAGTCGACTCGAGCACGATCTTGCCGACCTGCGCGAGACCCGGCACCTGCAGCGCAAGAGCCGAGGGCGCAGTGGTCTCGCCTCGGTCACGATTGTCGGATACACCAACGCGGGCAAGAGCACCTTGCTGAACCGGCTCACCCAGGCCGGGGTGTTGGTCGAGGACCGCCTGTTCGCCACGCTCGACCCTACGACCAGGCGACTGTCCCTGCCGGGTGGTGAACCGGTGCTGCTCACCGACACCGTCGGATTCGTGCGCCGATTGCCCCACGGCCTGATCGAGTCGTTCAAGAGCACGCTCGAGGTGGCCAGCGAGGCCGACTTCCTGGTGCACGTGGTCGACGCGTCGGCAGCAGATCCCGAAGGTCAGATCGCCGCAGTGCGGGTGGTGCTCGCCGAGATCGAGGCCGACTCGGTGCCGGAGTTGATCGTCTTCAACAAGGCCGACCTGGTGCCGGCCGCAATCCAACGACTGGTGGACGATCACGAGGGGTCGGTCGCGATCAGCGCTGCGACAGGAGAGGGCATCGATGACTTCCTCGCCACGCTCGCCGACCGGTTGCGGACGATCACCGCGCCGGTGGAGTTGCTGATCCCGTACGAGCGAGGCGACGTGCTGGCGGCGGTGCACCGCGAAGGGGAGGTGGTGTCGAGCAGTCACGAAGAAGGTGGTGTGCGCGTGCGCGCCCGCCTGGCAGACGCGTCAGCTGGCCGTCTCGCCGAGTTCGTCGTGCCTGCCGACTGAACCCGTCGCATTGGGTGCGCGGGTCCACAGCTGACACGATGTTGTGCATGGATCACGTGGATCGCATCGCCGAAGGGTTCGTGCCGCCGCCGTACCCGTACGACAAGCTCGATCGCCTTGCCGCGCTGTGCGTAGCCCACGAGGGCGGCATGGTCGACCTGTCGATCGGTACGCCGTGCGATCCTCCACCGTCGTCCGTCATCGCCGCGCTCGCGTCGTCCGACAGCGAACGGGGCTACCCACCCAGCATCGGCACCGTCGGCCTCCGGAGCGCCATCCGTTCGTGGATCGAGCGCCGCTTCGGCCTCGACGTCACACTCGATCAGATCGCTGCATGCGTGGGCACCAAGGAGTTCGTCGCCACGACCCCGCACTACCTTCGTCTCCGGACGCCATCTCGGGACACCGTCTTGTACCCGGCCGTCGCGTACCCGACCTACGAGATGGGTGCGATCCTGGCCCAGTGTCGGCCGGTTGCGGTTCCGTCGCGACCCGATGGCGGCCTCGATCTCGCGGCGATCGACCCGACCGATGCCGCCCGTGCACTGATGCTGTGGGTGAACAGCCCGTCGAACCCCACGGGTGCGCTCAGCGATCTCGACGCCGCGGCGGCATGGGGCAGGTCGAACGGTGTGCCGGTGTTCAGCGACGAGTGCTACGTGGAGTTCATTTGGGAGGGTCGGCCGCGCACGATTCTCGAGCAGGGGATCGAGGGCGTGGTGGCGGTGCACTCACTGTCGAAGCGATCGAATCTGGCCGGCCTTCGCGTCGGCTTCTACGCCGGCGATGAAGCGCTCGTCACCTACCTCAAAGAGGTGCGCAAGCACGTCGGATTGCTGGTGCCCGGGCCGGCGCAGGCCGCAGGGGCGGTCGCGCTGGCCGATGACATCCATGTGAACGTGCAGCGAGATCGATACCTGCGTCGCCTCGAACGTCTGGCGGTCGTGTTGTCGAGGTGGTCGGGGCTCGAGGTGCCGCTGCCGGCAGGTGGCTTTTACCTGTGGTTCGACGCAGGGGACGGTTGGGGGTTCGCCGAGCAGCTCGCGCGGGCGGGCGGGGCATTGGTGAGCCCGGGTGACTTCTATGGCGGCGGGGGTGCAAACAACGTGCGCGTCGCCGTGGTACAACCTGATGACCGCATCGACCAGGTCGCTCGGCGACTGGGGGTATGAAGACATGTCGTATCAGCAGTTCCCGCCCGTCGGTGGCCCGAACGGACCAGGCGATCCGGGTACGCCGCAGAGCCCTCTCGGGCAGCCGCCCCTCGGCCTTCCGCCCCTCGGCCAGCAGCCGACCGTGCAGCAGCCGACCGTGCAGCAGCCCGGTGAACCGTTCGCTCCCACGTCTGCCGGTGGTCGTCGGGCCGGGCTGATCGGTGTCGGCGCCCTGCTCGCCGCGTCTGGTCTGGTGGCGGGCACCGTGCTGTTCCTCGCCAGTTCATCGAACTACGACGAGGGGGTGCAAAACCTCGCTCGGGCGCCGATCGGATGCACGACGAGCCTCGAGTTCGATGAATCGGGCACGTACACCATCTATGTGGAAACTCGCGGGGAGATCGCCGACCTGCGCGGCGACTGCTCGAACGACAACGCCGACTATGACTTCGGAGATGTGAGTGACTCGTCCGATCTCCCCGATGTCGACATCGTGCTGGTCGACGACCGCGGCGACGAGTTCGACCTCGACAACGACGACTCGAAGAACTACGACGCAGCCGGATTCATCGGTCGATCGGTGTCATCGGTGGAGATCACCGAGGCGGGCGACTACGAGATCACCGCCACGTCCGACGACGATGAGTTCGCGATCGCGATCGGTCGCAACCCGAAGGCAACCGCCGCGTCGATGAAGACGATGGCGATCATCGCGCTCGCCCTCGGTGTGGTGTTGGGAGGACTGTGCATCGTGTTCGGGATGCGCCGCCGCCCAGCGACCGGCGCCGATCTTCCCCACGGGCCGTCGTCGGGCGGTGCCAACCCGGCACCCGTGTACCAGGCACCGTCGGTGCAGGCACCTCTGACGGCCGCGCCGCAGATGCCGCCCGCGCCGCAGATGCCGCCCGCGCCACCGATGCCGCCCGCGCCACCGGCACCGCCCGCCGGCGGTGCGAGTTGGCCCGCGCCGCCGGGGGCGTGATCAGCCCCTGATCGACGTCAGCTCAGCGTGACGTTCAGCGGGTGAGCCCAACGCGTCAGCTCAGAGCCGACGCATGACGGTGACGACCCGTCCGAAGATGCTGACCTCGTCGGGTTGGAACACCATCGGTTCGAGTCGCTGGTTCGCTGGCAGCAACGTGATCGTGCGACCGGTGCGTTGGAAGGTCTTCACCGTCGCCTCGCCGCCGGGGATGCCGGCGACGATGATCTCACCGTTGTTGGCGGTCGTTTGCGACCGGCAGACGACGAAGTCTCCGTCCATGATCCCGACCTCGATCATCGAGTCGCCGCGGACCCGAAGCATGAACAGCTCGCCGGTGCCGGTGAAGTCCTCGGGCAGGGGGAACAGCTCTTCGACGTTCTCCTGGGCCAACACGTCGGTGCCGGCGGCGACATCGCCCACCAACGGCACGTGCCGCACGGGACGCCGCTCGATGGCTGCTCCCGAGGTCGGGTCGTACCGCACCTCGAGGGCGCGGGGCTTGGTTGGATCGCGACGGAGGAATCCCATCTTCTCGAGCGATGCGAGATGGCTGTGCACCGTGGACGGGGAGGTGAGTCCGACGGACTCGCCGATCTCACGAACGCTCGGCGGGTAGCCGCGCTCGCGCATGCTCGTCTCGATGACGTCGAGGATGCCCTTCTGACGTGCGGTGAGGATGGTGGAGGTCGCTTCGGCCATGACTACGAGCGTACGCGTGTTCGTGGCTCAGGTCAAACATCTGTTCGTGCAACACGTGTTCGATTTTCCTGCGATCGACCGTTGACGAACGAGTGTTCGCCCGCCATACTGACGAACGTTCGTTCGGGAACACCTGTTCGAACAGCCAGTCGTATCCGGTCTCGCACGAGAGGTCACCCACAGGTCCCAGCATGTCCACCATGTCGGCAGTCACGGCTAGCCTCGCCCCCCGTTGCAGCGTTTCGTCCCGTTCGTTGGCCTCCACCGGCGTCCGTTCCGGTCAGCGCTCGACGGGCCCACTGCCCACCCGTTACACCGTCCCGTACAGCGTCCTCCCCAACAGATCCACGTTCGTCCGCCGCCGCGTCGGCGCGGTGGTGTTCGTCGTGGCGTTGGTGCTGTCCGTCG
>JAYSLK010000047.1:0-11566 GCA_043725585.1 Actinomycetota bacterium | reverse complement strand
CGGCCAGGCCAGCTACTCGGCGTCCAAGGGTGGCGTCGTCGGCATGACGTTGCCGATCGCCCGTGACCTGGCGGCGATCGGCGTGCGCGTCAACACCGTCGCTCCGGGCCTGATCGACACACCGATCTACGGCGAGGGCGAGAACAGCGCTGCCTTCAAAGCCAATCTCGAGAAGGGTGTGCTGTTCCCGCATCGCCTCGGCGACGGCAGCGAACTGGCCAGCATGGTGGTCGAGTGCATCACCAACAGCTACATGAACGCCGAGACGATCCGCGTCGACGGCGGCATCCGGATGCAGCCGAAGTGAGCAGTTGCACCGACGAGCACGCGGCGAACGAGATCACCGACCGCGTCGCGTTCTGGAAGGGCGTCCAGGTCGGCAGCTGATCGGGCCGCCAGACGGCGCCGAGTCAGGTCGTGTAGTCGGCGTTGATGCGCACGTAGCCGTCGGTGAGGTCGCAGCCCCAGACGGTCGCCTCGCAATCGCCCACCTGTAACGACACGTGGATGCGCACCTCGTCACCGTGCATGTAGGCAGCGAGCGCCTCGAGGCCGTTGTCGTCGACCGGAGCGGGGTACACCTCCTGGTCGCCGAAGCGGATGACGACGGCCGACTGGTCGACCTCGTCGTCGCTGGTCGACTTGCCGACCGCCATCGCGATGCGACCCCAGTTCGGGTCGGCGCCGTGCACGGCGGTCTTCACCAACGGTGAGTTGACGATCGCCTTCGCCACACGTTTGGCCTGGACGGCATCGGCGGCTCTGTCGACGTGCACCTCGATCAGCGTCTCGGCGCCCTCGCCATCGCGTGCGACCTGCTTGGTGAGCGACAGCGCGACCTCGTACAGCGCTGCAGAGAGCGCGGTGAGGTCGACGGGACCGGCGGCGCCGCTGGCGAGCACGATCGCGGTGTCGCTGGTGGAGGTGTCGGTGTCGACCGACACGCAGTTGAACGTGTGCCCGATGACGCTCCGGAACATCGGATCGAGCGAATCGGCATCGACCTCGGCATCGGTGAACAGCAGGGTGATCAGCGTCGCCATGTCGGGCTCGATCATCCCGACGCCCTTGGCCACCCCGACGACGCGGGCGGTGGATCCGGCGACGGTCGCCTCGGCCGTCTTCATCACGGTATCGGTGGTCATGATGCCGGTGGCCACAGTGCGCGCATCGGTGCCGCTCGGCGATTCCGGCAGCGCGTCGAGGCCGGCGCGCACTCGGTCCATCGGGTACTGGCGGCCGATCACCCCGGTGGAGGCGATGAGCACGTCGTCGGCGCCGAGCCCGAGCCGGCTGGCCACGCCTGCGGCGAGCTCCTCGGCGTTCGCCAAGCCCTGCGGTCCGGTCGCCACGTTCGCGTTTTTCGAGATCACCACGACCGCTTGCGCTCGGTGATCGGCGACGTGCCGGCGGCTGACGAGCACGCTCGGGCCGGCGAAGCTGCTGCGCGTGAAGAGCCCGCTGGCAGTGCACGGCGAGTCGGCGACGACGACGACGAAGTCGTCGGAGTCGTCCTTGATGCCGATGTTGGCGACGTGGCAGCGGAACCCGGCGGGCAAGGACATCGGGGCGGCCCGGTCGGCCGCGGTGGCGGGCGAGCTCACTGCTGCTGCTCCTGGTGCTCGAGCAGGCCGAGGCGAACCTTCTCGAACGCGGTGGCGAGCGCCGCCACCTCTGCCGGTGTCATCCGGTCGATGAAGTGCTTGCGCACGCCGTCGACGTGGCGCGGTGCGGCCTTCACCAGGAGGCCGTAGCCGGCGTCGGTGAGGACGGCGAGCATCACCCGCCGGTCGTCGTTCGACGGTTCCCGGCTCACGAGCCCGCTGCGCACGAGCCCGTCGAGGCGGCGGGTGAGTCCGCTGGGTGAGAGGCGCAGCTCGCCCGCGAGGTCGCACATCCGTTGGCGTCGCTCGGGCCGCTCGGACAGGCGGACCAGCACCTCGTAGTCGCCCATCGTGAGTCCGAATGGGGTGACGTCTTCTTCGAGGACGTGTTGCAGGGCGTTGGTGCTGTCGATGAAGTTGCGCCACGCCGTTGCCTCCACCGGGTCGAGCCAGCGGGTGGCCGTCGTCGCAGGGCGTCGTTCTGGTGCCATGACCTGCACGATAACGGTTGTTGTAGGCAAAGGTTGCGATCGCAAGAGATTGCTCCTACAATAGTTGTCATCGCAATGAATCCCGATGCCGAACGCATCGGCCCCACCCCGAGGAGCACCACCCCATGTCCACCACCTCCGCACCCACCGGTCTCGCCGCCCTCACCGCGGGCACCTGGAACGTCGACGCCAGCCACTCCAACGTCGGCTTCGTCGCCCGCCACCTCATGGTCACCAAGGTCCGCGGCTCGTTCGGCAGCTTCAGTGGTGCCATCACCGTCGGCGAGGATCCGCTGCAGTCGAAGGTCGAAGCCTCCGTCGGCGCCGCCTCGATCGACAGCGCCGACGAGGGCCGTGACGGCCACCTCAAGTCGGGCGACTTCTTCGACGTCGAGAACCACCCCACCTGGACCCTCGTCAGCACGGGCATCGTCGCCAAGGGCGGTACCCACTACACGCTGAACGCCGACCTCACGATCAAGGGTGTCACCAAGGCCGTCGCCTTCGACCTCGAGTTCGACGGTGTCGCCACCGACCCGTGGGGGAACACCAAGGCGGGGTTCACCGCCGAGACAGAGATCAGTCGCAAGGAGTTCGGCCTCGAGTGGAACGTCGCCCTCGAAACAGGTGGCGTGTTGGTCGGCGACAAGGTGAAGATCCAACTCGACATCCAGGCCGTGAAGGCCTGAGTCTCCGTCTCGCTCGCCACAACTCGCCACGCACTCGCTGCGCCCGCCATGCTCGGGCGTCACCGCCACTCCCGGGGAGGGACACCGCCATGATCCGTCGACTCAACCACGCCGTGCTCTACGTCCGTGACGCCACGTCGTCGGCGCAGTTCTACACCGAGGTGCTGGGCTTCCAGGCCGTCGCCACGATGGATGATCGGGCGGTGTTCCTCCGGGCCGACGGCTCGACCAACGATCACGATCTGGCGGTCATGACGGTGGGCGAGCGCCCCGCGCCGCCCCACAGCGTCGGGCTCTACCACCTGGCCTGGCAGGTGCACACGATCGAGGAGCTGGCCGCGTTGCGGTCGAAGCTGCTCGCGGTCGATTCGCTGATCGGCGAGAGCGATCACGGCGTCAGCAAGAGCCTCTACGCGAAGGACCTCGACGGCATCGAGTTCGAGATCATGTGGGCGGTGCCGAAGGCAGACTGGCCGACCGACATGTTCACGACGCGCCTCGACGTCGAAGGTGCGCTCGCCCGCTGGCCCGGCGTCGACACCGCCGATCAGTGATCGGCGGACGAGGCGGTGGCGACAGCCACCGCCTCGGCGCATCGACGCCCGCTGAACAGGGCCCCCTGGATCGATGCCGTGTCGCGGTGGTCGCCGCACACGAACAGACCCTCCTCGAGCGCGACCCGCTGACGAGGGTGGAACGGCGGCGATTGATCCGGTTGCCCGTGAGCGATCCGATACGTGCGCAGATGACGCCACGAATCGACCTGCTCGCCCCACCAGCCGCGCAACTGCTGGCGGGCCGCTGACTCCAGATCGATGCCATCGGCCGGCAGCGGGATGGCCGCGGCGATCAGATGCCGACCCGTCGGTGCGTACGACGGTGCCACGTTGCTCATCACCGCCACGTTGCGGACCGGTCCGGTGTCACAGCCGTCGAGCACGACGTACTTCCGGGTGGTCGGCGCGATCGGTGCGTCGAAGTAGACGCACGCGACCTGCTTCGAGCCGACCGTCGGCAAGCCGAGCAGTCGAGCTGCGGCCGGACCTTCCGTCGCCACGACCACGGCGCGGCCAGCGACGACCTCGCCCGACGTCAGCCGCACGGCTCGACCCTCGACGTTCGTCTCCACTGCGGCGACCGACGTGTGCAAACGCACGGTGCCTGGGGCGAGATCGGCCGCGATCTGCGCGGAGATCGCTCCCATGCCCGCGGCGGGCACAGCGGAGTCGCCGTCGGACAGCATCCGGAAGATCACGTCGAACATCCGCGACGAGCTGCTGAGTGCCGGGTCGAGCTGGATCCCGCCGAACAGCGGCCGGAAGAATCGATCGATCATCCTCGGCGAGAAACCGGCCGCCTGCAGATGCGCCAGCGTCGACTCGTCGGTGCCGCGCAGCAAGCGCGCCGGGTCGGTTCGGCGTACGCGACGCCGCAGAGCCAGCAGGCGGACCTTGTCGATCGGCGACCCGATCGGCGCCAGCCCGGTGGACAACAGCGTGGAGGGCTGGCGCACCGGATCGCCGACGACGTGGAACTTCGACCCGATGCGCACCTCGGCGCCCGGGTCGAACGCCTGCAGGGCGAGCGCCGGCAGGTCGAGCTGCCGACGCGCCTCCGGGTAGGCGGTGAGCAACACCTGGAAGCCTCGATCGAGCGTGAACCCGTCGACGTGGTCCGAGCGCACCCGACCGCCGACGCCATCGGATGCTTCGACCACCGTGACCGTCCGTCCAGCCCGTTGGAGATGTCGGGCGAGGCACAGGCCGGCGAGGCCGGCACCGACCACGACCACGTCGGCGGTGATCGCAGGGGTGCTCATCGTGAGAGCAAGGCTCGCAGCGCCACCTCGAGGCTGGCGTGTTCGAAGGCGTAACCCGAGGCGCCGAGCCTGGCCGGCAGCACGCGCTGACCGGTGAACAGCAGTGCGTCGGCGAGCTCGCGGCCCAACAGCAGCTTCGGGCCGAACGACGGGATCGGCAGCACGGTCGGCCGCTTCAGCACCTTGCCGAGCACCTCGGTGAACTCCCGGTTCGTCACCGGTTGGGGTGCCGTCAGGTTCACCGCGCCCGACACCGGGGCGGCGAGCAGGTGCTCGATCGCGGCGATCTCGTCGTCGAGGGAGATCCAGCTCTGCCACTGCCGGCCGGTACCGAACCGACCACCGAGCCCGAGCTTGAACAACGGCAGCTGCTTCTTCAGCGCGCCACCCTTCGGTGTGAGCACGATCCCGGTGCGCAGGTGGACGGTTCGCACCCCGGCTTCCTCGGCCGCTCTGGTTGCGGCTTCCCACTGGCGGCACACGTCGGCGAGGAAGCTCTCGCCCGGCGCCGACTCCTCGGTGAGCTCCTCGTCGCCTCGCGGGCCGTACCATCCGATGGCCGACCCCGACAGGAACACCGACGGTCGCTGGTCGGCCGCAGCGATGGATGTGGCCAGCAGTTCGGTGGTCCAAAGGCGGCTGTCGAGCAGATCGCGCTTGTAGTCGTCGGTCCAGCGCTTGTCGCCGATGCCCGCACCCGACAGGTTGATCACCGCATCCACGCCATCGAGCGCACCGCCCGGCAGTTCGCCGGCCGCCGGCTCCCACGTGACCTCGTCGGCGCCGCTCGCCGGTCTCCGGACGAGACGAACCACCTGGTGGCCATGGGCTTGCAGCGACGCCACAAGCGCCTTTCCGATGAGGCCGGACGAACCCGAGACGACGATGCGCATGTGAGGAACGCTACGTCCGATCCCGAGTGCGTGCTGTCTCCAGCGCGCCCAATGCTGGAGTCGCGCTCACGTCGGGGGATTGACCGGCCGATATCTCTTCGTCACCGTGTACGGGAGCGAGTGCCGATGGCCGGGTCACGGCCGGAAAGTAGTGTCAGCACATGAACGGACCGCAGGATCAGTCGCCGAACCCCTGGGCGCCGCCGTCGCCCGCCGGCGGGCAGGCCGTGCCGCCCGTCGTCGCAGATCCGGTGCCCGTGAAGCCGACCCTGCCGACGGCTCCACCTCGGTCGGCGGTCACCGCCGGCCAACCCGTGCCGCCGTCGCCTCCGTTGCCCCAGGGGCCTCCCGTGATGGAGTTCGGCACGCCGACTCGAGTGCCCGGTCCCGATCCGATCTCGCCCATGGTGACGGTGAACGGGGGTGCTCCAGGCTTCGAAGGCGGTGCCGTCGATGGGCACAGACGTTCGAAGGGAGCGCTCGTCGGAGCCGTGCTGGGGGTGACGGCGTTGGTGGCCGCTGGAGCATTCGCCGTGGTCAAGATCACCGGCAATGATGCCGAAGGCGGCGCAGCGTCGCCCGCCGAGGTCGGTACGTCGCTCACCTCGGCACTCGACAACGAGGACTTCCTCGGGGTGATCGACCTGCTGCTGCCCGGCGAGCGAGAGGCGTTCCGCGAGCCGATGATCGATCTCGTCGGCCACCTCAGCCGACTCGAGATCCTGTCCGATGATGCCGATCTGTCGAAGGTCGGGGGCATCGACATCCAGTTCGCCGATGTGACGGTGCGCGAGGAATCCACCAACGTGGCAGACATCAGCAACATCTATCTGAGCGGTTCGTCGACGATCACGGTCGACGGCGACAAGGTGCCGCTCGGTGATCTGGTGATCGATGAGCTGTTCGATGGAGAACGTCCCGACATGGATGCCGAGCCGGAGAACTCGGAGTTCGACGACACCAAGATGACCGTGGTCGAGCGAGACGGCCGGTGGTACCTCAGCGCCTTGTATTCGGCTGCGGAAGCGGGGCGCGACGGCTCCGACGACATCCCGGAGTCGGGAGTCGAGGCGAAGGGCGCGAGTACCCCCGAGGGTGCAGTGCAGCAGATGATCGACGCGGTCAGCGACCTCGATCTCGAGGTCATCATCGCCACTCTCGACCCGAGCGAAGCCGAGGCGTTGCAGCGCTATGCGCCGGTGTTCCTCAACGAGGCACAGGCCCAGCTCGACGATGTCGGCCTCGACTGGGCCATCACCGACACGACGTTCACGGTCTCGGGTGACGGGAGCCGGAGATCGGTGGCCATCGACACCCTCGTCTTCGACGCAACCGTGCCCGACATCGGGACGGTGCGTGCCGAGTTGAAGGACGGATGCCTGAAGGCAACGGCCGAGTTCGATGGCGAGATCCAGGAGTTCTCGGCATGCCGGGGCGACGCCGCCGGCTCGGTGTTCGGTGGCTTCGGCTTCGGTGACGACGGCTTTGGTGACGACGCTGCTGGACAGAAGATGTTCGACGTGGCTGAAGAGGCGTTTGCCGACTACGAAGGCGCCGGGATCTCGGTGCACGAGGTCGATGGCGAGTGGTACGTGAGCCCGCTTCGGTCGGGATTCGATGCCTACAACGGCCTGCTCGGCGCGCTCGATGCCGACGAGCTGCGCGACATCATCGCCGCAGCTCGAGACTTCACCGAGAGCCTCGATGGCAACATCCTCGACGGAGGCGACGGCTTCGAGCTGCCTGACGAGCTCCCGATCGAGCTCCCCATCGACGATGGCACGGCCACCGGATCCACGGTTGCGACCGAGGACGATGCGGAATTCGACGCGTATTCGACCTGCGTCCAGGAGGTCGATGCTGCCGCTGGTGTCGCATGCCTGAACGCGGGCGTCGTCGCTGGGACGATCGACCCTCTGTTCGTCTCGCCCCAGTTCCGCTTTCCCGAGTGCGGTGTCGCCGAGGCCTACTGGGACAGCGAGGTCTACTCGCTCCCCGACGCCGAATTCATCGCGCTGGTCGAGGCCGCCTCGCCGTGCTTCCTCGATCTCGTTGCGACGGGCCAGCTGGAGGCATGGGAGGTCCCCACCGAGCTCGTCGCTCCGCAGTGCCTCGAGGGCAAGAACTGGTACGCGACCAACGAAGAGGACTACAACACGCGCGTCTTCGACTGCGCCGCCGCGGTGACCAGCGCGCTCTGACGTCTGGTGCCCGCTCGGCTCTAGTCTGAGCACGCCATGCGGACGCGTACCCTCCTCTTGCTCGCCGTTGCCTGTGGACTGGTGATCCTGCTCGCGGGCGGCATCCAACTCTGGCGGTTCGCCAGCGAATCGAGCAGCGGCGAGGGCGACCTGGCCGTCGGTGCTCGAGCGCGGGCGGGCGATCTGGACGTGACGGTGCTGGCCGCCGAGGAGCTCGATGGGCTGATGCGGGTGACGATGCGCCTGGCCGGTGTCGACGATGCTGCGGGTCTCGACAACTTCCGGCTGATCGTGAGCGGCGCAGCCCTCGCACCGCTGACGGCCGAACAAGCGGGTGGTCGGGCATGCGTCGCGATGACCGTCGCCGAGCAGACCTGTGACCTGGTGTTCGGGACGGCGCAAGCGCCGGGTGAGGCGCGGGTCTTGATCGTCCGACGAGGCGAGGACCAACATCGTTGGGACCTCGCAGGAGGCTGACAGGAGGTCGAGTGACGTGAGCGAACACGGCGAGCTGTATCACCCGGACCTCATCGGTACCTCGACATCGCGAGACACGAGCTGGAGCAGATGTCGGGCCCGTGGTACGAGCCGGCGGCCGCTCGGTTCGGGTAGGAGTCCGTCGATCACAACATCGACATCTGGAGGGCGATGATCCCCGTCCTGGCGACCGGCGAGCTTCGCCCCACCCACCTGCGGGCGCGCAAACCCTGAGGGGTGTCGGGGGCTGGTGTCGGCTGGTGCGGCTGGTTCGGCTGGTGCGGTGTGGTGGATTCCGGCGCTACCGTTTGCCCTCCATCTCCGCCTAGCGCGCCACCCGAGGAGCATCGCATGGACTCTGCCGCAACGACGTCCGATCAGTTCGATCTGGTGGTCATCGGTGGCGGCCCGGGAGGGTACGGCGCGGCGCTGTATGCCACGTCGGCGGGTCTGAGCGTGGCGGTGGTCGAACGGGGTGAGCTCGGCGGCACCTGCCTCAACCGGGGCTGCATTCCCGCCAAGGCGTACCTCGAGACGGCCGCGGTGCAACGACACGTGGCTCATGCCGGTGACTTCGGCATCGAGTCGAGCGTTCCGGTGGTCAACTTCGCCACCTCCCAGGCTCGCAAGCAGAAGATCGTCGACGGCATCGTGAAGAGCCTGACCGGTTTCATGAAGTCGAAGAAGATCACGATCATCAGCGGCACGGGCACGCTCGGTCCGAACCGAACCGTGACGGTTGCGCTCAGCGATGGGGGTACGACCACCATCACCGGTCGGAACGTGTTGTTGGCCGCCGGAAGCGTGCCGCGCACGATCCCGGGTTTCGACGTCGGCGGACCGATCATGACCAGCGACGAAGTGCTGATGTTGCAGGAGGTGCCGAAGAAGTTGATCGTCATCGGCGGCGGTGCGATCGGCTGTGAGTTCGCCAGCGCCTTCGCCGACCTCGGAGCGCAGGTCACGATTCTCGAGGGCCTGCCCAAGGTGTTGCCCGGCCTCGACGCCGACCTCGCCAACGTGGTGGTGCGCTCGTTCAAGAAGAAGGGCATCGACATCAAGACCGGCGTGAAGGTCACCGGCCACACGCCGAACGGGTTCGGCGGCACTCGGGTGCACTTCGGCGACGACGGCGAATCTCTCGACGTGGATGCCGTGGTCGTCAGCGTCGGCAGGCGACCCTTCGCCGACCACCTCGGTCTGCAGGGGACCGGGGTTCAGGTCACCGATCGTGGTTTCGTGGAGGTCGACACCCTGTGTCGCACCGGCGAGCCGGGTGTGTATGCGATCGGCGACCTCATCAACACGCCACAACTGGCCCACGTGGCGTATGCCGAGGCGATCGTGGTCACCAAGGACATCCTCGGCGAGAATCCGGCCCCGGTGAACTACGACCGTGTGCCGTGGGCCATCTACTGCCATCCAGAGGTGGCCTGGTCCGGACCGAGCGAGGAGGCTGCCAGGGCGGCCGGGTATGACGTGGTGGTGGCCAAGCACCAGTTCCGCTCGAACAGCCGAGCCCAGATCCTGGGCGAGCTCGACGGACTGGTGAAGGTGATCGCCAAGAAGGACCCTGACGGCAGCGCCGGCCAGATCCTCGGGGTCCACATGGTGGGACCATGGGTGACCGAGCAGTTGAGTGGCGGCTACCTTGCCGTGAACTGGGAGGCCACGGTGGCTGAGGTCGCCGAGTTCATTCAGCCACACCCCAGTCTGACCGAGCTGTTCGGTGAGACCGTGCTCTCGCTCACCGGCCGCAGCCTGAATGCCTGACACCACCACAGCCGAACGCTGCAACTGAACACCAGACAAACACTGCAGCACGGAGAAGTTCCACTTGCAGATCGACACGTGAAGATCGAAACGGAGATGCCGACATGGCCGATGTGACCCTTCCTCAGCTGGGTGAGACCGTGACCGAGGGCACGATCACCCGGTGGTTCAAGAAGGTCGGCGACCAGGTCGCCGCCGACGAGCCGTTGTTCGAGGTGAGCACCGACAAGGTCGATACCGAGGTGCCCTCGCCGATCAGCGGCACCCTCACCCAGATCCTCGCCCAGGAGGGTGACACCGTGCCGGTCGGCGCCGTGATCGCCGTGGTCGGCAGCGACGCACCGGCACCGGCACCGGCCCCTGCCCCTGAGCCGGCTCCTGCCCCTGAGCCGGCACCTGCCCCTGAGCCGACACCTGCACCGACAGCGCCGGCTCCCGTCGCATCGTCGGCGACCGTGGGCGACAATCGCCTGCTGTCGCCCGTGGTGCGCCGCCTGGTCGCCGAACACGGTCTCAACCCCGACGACATCGCCGGCACCGGCCCTGGCGGGCGGATCACCCGCGACGACGTGCTCGATCACATCGACAAAGTCGGCTCCACCGCCTCACCGGCGCCCGCCCCGGCCGAGGTGTCCGCTCCGGCAGCTCCGGCAGCTCCGGCAGCCCCGGCAGCCCCCGCAGCTCCGGCAGCCCCCGCAGCCCCCGCCGCCCCAGCAGCCGCGCCGGCCACGGCGCCTGCTGCAGCCCCCACCCCGGCGAAGGCCGCGCCCGTCGCCCCGTCGGTGGCCAGCGGCGAGCGCGACTCGTCGGTCAAGCTCAGCAAGATCCGCAAACTGACCGGCAACCACATGGTGATGAGCAAGGGCGTCAGCCCTCACGCCTTCAGCGTCGTCGAGGTCGACTATGCCAATGTCGACACCGCCCGGGCTGCGGTCAAGGCCACGTGGAAGCAGAGCGAAGGCTTCAGCCTCACCTACCTGCCCTTCATCACCCGCGCCATCGTCGATGCATTGGCGGAGTTCCCGCACCTGAACGCAAGCCTCACCGACAACGAGCTCGTGGTCCACAACTTCATCGATGTCGGCATCGCGGTCGACCTCGACTATCAGGGCCTGCTCGTGCCGGTGGTGCGCTCGGCGGAGACGAAGCGACTCCGGGCGATCGCCCGCGAGATCAGCGATCTGGGAACGCGCGCTCGTGCTCGCAAGCTCAGCCCCGACGAGATCCAGGGTGGCACGTTCACCATCTCGAACAACGGTTCGGCCGGCAGCGTGCTCACGATGGCGATCATCAATCAGCCGCAGGTGGCGATCATGAGCACCGATGCCATCGTCCGCAAGCCGGTGGTGGCCACCCTGCCGAACGGCGACGAGGCGATCGTCATCCACCCGGTGGGCAAGCTCGCAATGAGTTGGGACCACCGGGCGTTCGACGGCGCATACGCGGCCGGATTCCTGGTGAAGGTCAAGCAGATCCTCGAGACTTGCGACTGGTCCAGCGAGCTCTGACATGTCGCTGCGCGTCCGCTGGCTCGGCACGGTGCCGTACCGAGAAGCCCTCGCGCTCCAACAGAGCCTGTTCGCCAACGGGCGAGAGCAGCACCTGCTGCTGCTCGAACA
>JAYSLK010000046.1:0-7385 GCA_043725585.1 Actinomycetota bacterium | reverse complement strand
TTCCAGCGAGCGTGCGAGTCGGCGGGTGTCCCGTGGCAGGTGTTCGTCAGCCGCAACAACATGCCGTGTGGCTCGACGATCGGGCCGATCACCGCGACGCGACTCGGCATCGACACCGTCGACGTGGGCGTGCCGCAACTGTCGATGCATTCCGCCCGCGAGCTGTGCGGCGTCGAGGACCCCATCCACCTCACCAACGCCGCGACCAGCTGGCTCGAAGCCCCCTGACCCCAACCCGAGTCCCAGACCCCCCCACCCGAGTCCCAGACCCCCACCCGAGTCCCAGACCCCCACCCGAGTCCCAGACCCCCACCCGAGTCTCAGGAGGTCGAACGGAGTGCCAGCCGACACCCCGGGGTGCGCTGTGGTACTCGGATCGTCGGGTCAGAGTTTAGCGTTGGCAGCATCGAGGAGGCGCTGCAGTTCGATGTGGAGTGTTCCCGACAGCTCCCGAATCGCGATTCGCTGCGCCTTGCCCGTCTCGCCGCGAGGCACCTCGATCGGCGGGCCCACGATCACGTGCACCTTCCTCGGGTAGACGAACTTCGCTCCCTTCGGCATCGCTCGCTCACTGCCGGCGATGGCCACGGGGATGATCGGAACGCCCGCCTTCACGGCGATGTAGGTGGCACCGTCGAAGAGAGGCTGGACGATCGGACCCGCCTTCCGTTCACCTTCGGGGAACAAGACCAGCGGCTCACCACCCTGCAACACGGCGATGCAGCGGCCCAGCGCCTCACGGTCGGCCGAGCCGCGCGTGACCGGAAACCCCCCGAGGGCCGAGAGGAGCCGACCGAAGTGACGATTCTTCCAGTACTTGTCGGCACCCATGAAGCGCATTCTTCTGCCGGTGACGCCCGACGAGATCGGCGTGTCGAGGATGCTGCGGTGCACAGGCGCAAGCAAGAACGCTCCCTCTGCCGGGATGTGCTCGCGGCCGTGTACGGACATCCGGCACCATGTGCGACAGAAGCTGACGACCACGAATCGCACGAACTGGTAGGCGGCTCGGTCGAGCCGATTGCTCCCCGCGAGTTGCGTGTCGATCTTGGTCACCGAGCGCCCTTTCCTTCAGCCAGCATCATCTCGATCCTGGCCAGCACATCTTCGATGCTCAACCCGGTCGTGTCGAGCACCGACGATCCGTCGGCCTGCACCAGCGGGCTGTCGGCCCGATTGCTGTCGTAGCCGTCACGGACCGCGATCGCCACCTCGATCTCATCGACATCGCCACCCGATTCGGCCACTCGTCGCTCGGCTCGAACCCGAGGTGAGGCCGTGAGATAGAGCTTCAGTTCGGCGTCGGGAAACACCACCGACCCGATGTCACGGCCCTCGATCACGCCGCCGCCGCGGCACATGGCCCAGGTCCGCTGTCGAGCAACCAATTCGGACCGCACCAGGCTGTTCGCCGCAACCTGACTCACCGCCCCCGTCACCTCTGCGCTGCGCACCTCGACGGTCGCGTCCACCCCATCCACGAGCACGCCATGGTCGCCAACCTCCAACGTGACGTCTCGGGCGAGCGCGGCCACGGCAGCATCGTCGGCGAGGATGCCGCGTCGGATGGCTGCGAACGTCACGGCCCGATACATCGCCCCGGTGTCGAGGTAGTCGAGGCCGAGCCTCGCAGCCAGCGCGCGGGCGATGGTGCTCTTGCCTGCACCCGCTGGGCCATCGATCGCGATCACCCGCACCGATGGCGGCACCGCCTGTCCACCCACCGCACCACTGGTCATCGGCCGCTCATCGCCAGTTTGTGCCTTGCGGCATGCCTTCTGAGTAGCCCGCCACGCTCTGCACGCCCACCACCGCGCGGTCGTGGAACTCATCGATCGTGCGAGCCCCGGCGTAGGTGCATGCCGACCGCACGCCGGCCACGATCTCGTCGATGATGTCCTCGACGCCGGGCCGCTCAGGATCGAGGTACATCCGCGAGGTGCTGATGCCTTCCTCGAACAGTTCCTTTCGAGCCCGATCGAACGCGGTCTCGGCCCGCGACCGGTTCTTGACGGCGCGATTGCTGGCCATACCGAAGCTCTCCTTGTAGAGACGCCCGTCGGGATCGCGCAGCGTGTCGGCCGCCGACTCGTACGTTCCCGCCAGCCACGAGCCGAACATCACGCTGGCAGCACCACCTGCCAGCGCAAGGGCGACATCGCGCGGGTATCGGACGCCGCCGTCGGCCCAGATGTGCTTTCCCAGCCGACGAGCCTCGTCAGCGCACTCCACGACTGCGGAGAACTGCGGTCGACCGACCCCGGTCATCATCCGCGTGGTGCACATCGCTCCAGGGCCGACGCCGACCTTGACGATGTCGGCGCCCGCCTCGATCAACTCTCGGGTGCCGGTGGCCGTGACCACGTTGCCGGCGACGATGGGGATGCCTGGGGCAACAGCGCGAACCTCTTCGATCGCCCGCAGGGTGCGTGTCTGGTGACCGTGGGCGGTGTCGATCACGAGGCCGTCGACACCCATCGCCAGCAGCGCCGTCGCCTTCGCCGCCGGATCGCCGTTGATGCCAACCGCCACCGCGACTCTGAGGCGCCCATCGGCGTCGACGGCCGGGTGGTAGATGGTGCTGCGCAGCGCACCCTTGCGAGTGACGCACCCGAGCAGCCGTCCGTCGCCGTCGACCACCGGCGCCATCGACAGCCGCTCGGCGGCCAGGAGGTCGAAGATCTCGTCAGGCGCGGTGCCGGCCGTGACGGTGACGATCTCGCGACGGCCCACGTGCTGCAACTGGGTGAAGCGGTCGAAGCCGATTGCGTCGTGCTCGGTGAAGATGCCGACCGGCACGCCGTCTTCCACCACCACGATCGCACCGTGGGACCGCTTGTGGATCAGCCCGAGGGCGTCGCCCACCGTGTGGTGCGACCCGAGCGTGATCGGCGTGTCGTACACGTTGTGGCGGCTCTTGACGTAGGCGATCACCGTTTCGATCACGTCGAGAGGGATGTCCTGAGGCAACACCGTGATGCCACCACGCCGCGCAACGGTCTCGGCCATCCGCCGGCCAGCGACCGCCGTCATGTTGGAGACCACCACCGGGATGGTGGTGCCCATCGCGTCGGGCGTCGTGAGGTCGACATCGAAACGCGAAGGCACGGCCGACAGGCTCGGCGCCATGAACACGTCGCTATAGGTGAGATCGAAGGCCGGCTCGTGCAACATCCGCATGTGGGGGGTCCTCCTGCAAGGGGCTTCCGCGCGACGAGTGAAGGGTGCGCATCCCGGCCCCGCGCCGGGAGCCGAGCAAGGCTAACGGCAAGCTCGACACCGTGCCACGAAGAACGCGGAGCGCCCCCTCTGGCGACACCGTCCGGCGACGACACAGCTACCGTAACTCACATGACGGACGCGACACCGGTGATCCTGGTCCATGGGTGGGGCGGCTCGTTCGAAGCCACCTGGCAACAGAGCGGATTCACCGAACTGCTCCGCGATGCGGGTCGCGAGGTCGTGGGAGTCGACCTCCTCGGACACGGCACTGCGCCGAAACCGCACGAGCCTGAGGCGTATGCCGACTTGACCGCCCGCGTGCTCGACGCCCTTCCCGACACGCCGGTCGATGCGGTGGGGTTCTCGCTCGGCGCGATCACGTTGCTCCGAATCGCCGTCGCCGAGCCACAGCGGTTTCGCAAGCTCGTGCTCGCGGGTATCGGCAAGACCCTGTTCGACGACGACACAACCGGCACCGAACGGATCATCGCCGGGCTGGAGGGCACGAGCGCACCCGACGACAACATCGCTCGCCTGTTCGCCCAGTACGGCAACCAGCCGGGCAACGATCTGGCCGCCCTCACCGCCGTGATGAAGCGCCCGCGCGGCGTGCGGTTCACACCCGAACTGGTCGCCTCGGCAAGCTGCCCCACGCTCGTGGTGATCGGCGACAACGACTTCGCGGGTCCCGGTGACGCGCTGGCCGATGCGCTGCCGAACGCCACCTTGAAGGTGCTCCGCAACGTCGACCACTTCGCAACCCCGGAGTCATTCGGATTCATCGACGCGACGCTCGAGTTCCTCGACGCGATCCCCGTCTGATCCTCGAGCTCCTTCGGTCGTCGCCGTGCCTCCCCGCATCACCACCGACGTCGGCGACGCGCTCGATGTGATCCTCGCCGGTGGTCTGGTGGCGATCCCCACCGAGACCGTCTACGGCCTCGCAGCCGACGCCAGCAACGACGAGGCCGTGCGGCGAGTCTTCGTCGCAAAAGGCCGCCCGGCCGATCACCCGCTCATCGTGCACGTGGGGCGGGCCGAACAGCTCGACGAGTGGGCTGAGCACGTCCCGGCGTCCGCGGCACTGCTCGCCACGGTGTGTTGGCCAGGTCCCCTCACCGTGCTCGTCCCGCGCGCCGCCCACGTGCTCGGCGTCGTCACGGGCAGGCGGTCGACCGTGGGCATCCGCGTTCCTGCGCACCCGCTCGCAACCGAGTTGCTGGAACGATTCGGCGGTGGACTGGCCGCGCCATCGGCAAACCGCTTCGGAAAGGTCAGCCCCACCACCGCCGAGCACGTGAGGCGCGACCTCGGCGACATCGCCGGCGCCGTCGATCTCATCCTCGACGGCGGGCCGTGCCCGATCGGCATCGAGAGCACCATCGTCGACTGCACCGTGCACCCGGTGCAGGTACTCCGTCCCGGTGGCATTCCCACCGAGCAGGTGCAGCGGCTGTTGGCAGGCGCCGTCGCACCGGCCAGCGGGGCGAGTCGGGCGCCAGGAATGCTGACGTCTCACTACGCTCCGCGCTGTCCGGTCCTCCTGGCAGAGTCGGTGGGCGAGGCCAGGCTCATCGCCTCGTTGCAGGAGCACCCGTTGGTGCTCGATGACGTCGACGATCTGGTGGGGTACGCGCAACATCTCTACGAGCGCATGCGTCGAGCCGACGACGACGGGTGCAGCGCGGTCGTGGCGGTCCTGCCCCCAGCCGAGGGTCTGGGTCACGCCATCCGTGACCGGCTGCTCAAGGCTGCAGCCGACCGAGCTGGTTGAGCTGCTCCACCCACACATCGCGAACGCGCTCGACGAAGTTCAGATCATGCGGACCGATGTCGGCGGCACAGGGATCCGATGTCGGGAGATGTTCCCCAACCGGTGTGGCGACGGTGATGCTGACCGTGCTGCCTCCGGCGTCGGGCACCAGATCGAGCCGGCACCAGCAGGGTGACGGCTCGTTGAGATGGCACTCGAGCACGTACGGCGGGTCGTCGTCGAGCACATCTCCGATCCACGCCGCCACCACCAACAGCGCTTCGAACGCCTCGACGGGCAACGCGTCGACGGTGAACGAGGGCGCGTCGTGCTCCATTCGGTGCCGCTCCCTCCCCCAGCGAACCTGTGGCGGATCGCGTCGGGGGCGCCCGCCCGCCGGATCGGCCGGTACTGGTTCGTGTGCCGATTGGGTCACATCGGGGAGCCGGCGGCGGCCGGTGATGTGTGCGACGGCGGCGTCGAACGAAGCATTCAACCGTTGCATCGACACCTCGTCTCCGCCGCGATCGGGATGGACGTCGAACGCCAAGCGACGCCGCGCGGCGCGGACCTCGTCGAGCGAGGCATCCCTCGGGAGACCGAGCACGGTGAACGGGTCGTCGCTCACACCGCCGGGTGCTGTCGCGACCGAACCGTTGCGTAGGCCCCTCGAACATCGGCTGCCGCCCCACGGCCGTCGGCCGATGACAGCACATCCGTGCTGCCTCCCAGATTCCATCGCGCAGCCACCTCACCATGATCGATCCCGAGCGCCACCGCTGCCGCCTGCACGCAGGCACCAGACGCGACAGCTTCGTCGGCGGTCGACGCAGACATCGGCAGCCGGCAGAGATCGGCGAACACCTGGCGAACTGCCTGACTGCGAGCACCGCCGCCGGTGAGCACGACCGATGTGACCGGCGCATGCATCGCCAGCGCATCGAGCGCGTCGAGCATCCCGCACACCACTCCTTCGACCGCAGCACGCGCCAGTTGCTCTCGAGTCACGTCACTTCGCAACCCCGCCAGCACACCACTCGCACCAGGAAGGTTGGGCGTTCGTTCGCCGTCGAAGTAGGGCAGCAACGTGAGCCCTCCCGCACCAGGCGGTGCCGCCAACGCCAGCGCATCGAAACCGGCGCGATCCACCGCGAGCAACCGAGCCACTGCGTTGAGAACCTTGGTCGCATTCAGCGTGCACACGAGTGGGAGGAACCGGCCGGTGGCATCGGCAAAGCCGGCGACAGCGCCGTTTGCATCGGCGGTCGGCGCATCAGCCACCGTGAAGGCGGTCCCGGAGGTGCCCAGCGAGACGATCGCTCGACCGGGCGTGACACCGAGGCCCAGCGCGGCCGCCATGTTGTCGCCCGTTCCCGCTGCAACCTTCGCCCCCTGCCAGGTGCCGACCACCTCCAGCGGGTGGGCGACACGAGGAACCACGTCGTTCCAGTCGCACTCGCGGTCGATCATGCCGAGCACGTCCCAGCGGTACTCCCCCGTCGCCGGTGACCAGTACCCGGTCCCCGATGCATCGCCCCGGTCTGTGGTGAACGATCGCGCCAGTTGGCTCGTCAGCCAGTCGTGTGGCAGCAGCACATGTGCGAGCTGGGCCCAGGTGTCGGGCTCGCTGCGGTGCAACCACGACAGCTTCGTCGCAGTGAACGACGCTGTCGGCACGCTGCCGACTGCGGCAGCCCACCCACTCGCGCCGTCGGGCAACTGCTTGAGCAACCAGCCTGCATCGGGGGCCGACTCCGTGTCGTTCCACAGCTTCGCCGGCCGCAGCACCTGCCCGTCCGCACCGAGCACGACCATGCCGTGCTGCTGGCCGGCGATGCTGATCGCATCGATCGTCGGCGAACCGGCCTCGGCCCAGGCTGCCGAGAATGCGTCGAGCCACGCCTGCGGGTCCTGTTCGGATCGGGGTGGCGTGGTCGCCGGATGTGGCGAGCTGGCGGATGCGAGGATCTCGCCGGAGTCGACGCGGCGAATCTCGACCTTGGTGCTCTGCGTGGACGAGTCGACCCCCGCCACGAGGGGTGCTGGAGCGCTCATGGCTTCATGATGCCGCACTCAACCCACCCAACCCCACCCCGCGATGAGAGATGAGTGGGCGTGGCACGCTCATCTCTCATCGCAACCTCGGGCCGGCGTGGGGCGATGAGAGACAGGGGCGGCAGGGACACTCATCTCTCATCGCAGTTCAGTTCGGGGTTGACCAGAGGATGCGGTTGACTGCGTTCTCCAACCACTCCTGCCGGCCCGAGACCGGCTTCGGGTCGAGATCGGCGTTCACGGCGTCGTCGGCGAGCGTGGCGAGATCGACCTCGCCGGCGAGGATCCGCCGACCCAGGTCTCCGTTCCAACCGTCGTAGCGTTGGTCGCGGAACTGCTCGATCGTGCCGTCCTC
>JAYSLK010000045.1:0-2785 GCA_043725585.1 Actinomycetota bacterium | reverse complement strand
CCAGAGCCCATCGTGCCGAAGCTGAAGCGCAAGGTCGCCATGTCGAGGCACGACCCTATCGGTCGCCAGTAGGGTCGTTCTATGCGGCACTGGCGATGGATCGTGGTGTTGTGCGGCGTCGGCGCACTGTGCTCTCTGCCTGTGGCGATCGCCCTCCGGCCTGTGCCTGCATCCGGCCTGTCCACCGCCGAGGTCGTCGCCCGCGTCACGGACTCATCCGACCGATCGTTCGAAGGGCTGTACGAGTCGCGCGGCGGCCTCCGCCTCCCCGACCTCGGCCGCTTCGACGACGAGATCGCGCCGTTCACCCAGACCAGCCGCGTTCGTGTGTGGTATGACGACCGTGAGCGCTGGCGTACCGACGAGCTGTTGATCGGAGCCGAGCGTTCGATCTACCGCGAGCCGGGTGGCATGTGGTTGTGGGACTCCGGGACGCGCCGCGTGATCTTCTCGCCACGGCAAGACACCGAACCACTGCGCATCCCGCGGCTGCTGGATCTCAGCCCCGCCGAGCTGGGCCGGCGCCTTCTGCGCGAGAGCGCGGGCGAGACGGTCCGCCGCATCGACGATCGTTGGGTTGCCGGCCATCCGGCGGTCGGTCTGCGGATCGAACCTGCCGACGACACGAGCACGATCGACGCCGTCGAACTGTGGGTCGATGACGACACCGGGCTGGTGGTGGCGGTCGAGATCGACACGGGCGGGACGGCGCCAGCGTTCGAGACGACCTTCGTCGACCTGTCGTTCCGACAGCCTTCGCTCGACATCATGCAGTTCGATCCCGGTGCCGCCGGAGAACCGGTCCGCACATCGGCGTCGGTCGACCTGGTCGAGTCGCTCAGCAGCACCAGCTTCGTCACGATGCCCGCCGAAATCGGTGGTCTCGATCGCCGCAACGACCCGTCGTCGGGTCTGGCCACCTACGGCAACGGGTTGGCGGTCGTGAGCCTGTTCGCCCTGCCGCAGGGCAACCTCGGTCGGCGCATCGGTGCGCTGCCTCGTACACAGCGGCCGTGGGGTGGCGACGCTGTGGTGGTGAGCACGTCGCTTGTCAACGTCGAGATCATCACCGTCGGCGGCTTCGACGTCGTGCTCAGCGGCACGGTCACCGTCGGCGAGCTCGACAGAATCGCCGGTGTGCTCGTCGCGAGCGGGGGTTTGGGGTGAACGAGACCAGCGTGGTGCGCACGAGCGCGCTGACGAAGAGATTTGCGGGAGGTCTGCTCGCGGTCGACCACATCGACCTCGACGTCCGCGAGGGTGACCTCTACGGCTTCCTCGGTCCGAACGGCGCAGGCAAGACCACCACGATCCGCATGCTGCTGTCGCTCATCGCCCCCACATCGGGCTCGATCGAAGTGCTCGGTCACGAGGTCACCCTGCACTCGCCGCACGCGCTCGAGGGAGTCGGGACGATGGTCGAGGGACCAGCGTTCTATCCGTACCTGTCGGGCGAACGAAACCTGTGCATCTTCGACGGGGCCGGTGCGGGCGGGCTCCGGCGCACTCGGCGAACGCGGGTTCGCGATGTGATCGACCGGGTGGGTCTTGCCGACGTGGGCGACCGTCCGGTGAAGGCCTACTCCCTGGGCATGCGCCAGAGGCTCGGGTTGGCCGCAGCACTTCTGCGGGCCCCGCGCCTGCTGGTGCTCGACGAGCCGACCAACGGCCTCGACGCACAAGGCATCCACGAATTGCGCACGATGTTCGTCGACCTGGTGCGTGACGGCACGACGATCATGCTGTCATCGCATCTCTTGGCCGAGGTGGAGCTGATCTGCACCCGGACGGCGATGATGTCTGCCGGGCGGATCGTGGCCCAGGACGACGTGAGCAACCTGTTGGCACCGACGGGCTGGGTCCGGGTGGTGACGCCCGATCTGGAGCGCGCGGTGCGCTCGCTGCAGGATGGTCCCTTCCGGTACGTGCCCACCGATGCACAAACCGTTCGCGTCAACATCGGCGATCGTCCGACGGAACTGCTGAACAAGGCGTTCGTGCAGGACGACATCCGGGTGCGCGAGCTCATCATCGAACGGCCGACGCTCGAAGACGTCTTCTTGGAGCGCACGGGGCACGGAGACATCCGATGATCCGCATGGAGCTGTCGAAACTCCTACGACGCCCGCGCACGTGGATCACCATCGCGTTGCTGTCCGGCCTGCCCGTGATCGTCGGCGTCTTCGTGAAGGCGAGCGGTCTCGCTCCGCGCCCTGGCGAAGGACCCGCCTTGCTGTCGGAGGTTCTCAACAACGGTTTGCTGTTCCCGGCCGCTGCGCTCGCGATCATCCTTCCGCTGTTCCTGCCCATCGCGGTGTCGGTGATCGGCGGTGACTCCGTCGCTGGCGAGGCGTCGGCGGGCACGTTGCGCTATCTCCTCACCCGACCGGTCGGTCGCAGCCGGCTGTTGCTGGCCAAACTCGCGACCATCGTGACGTTCATCTTCCTGGCCGTGGTGGTCGTTGCTCTGGTGGCGCTGCTCGCCGGCGTCGTGCTGTTCGGCATCCGTCCCCTGTCGTCGATCTCGGCAACCGAGCTCAGCCCGTTCGAGACGTTCACGCGTACGGCGATGGCGATCCTCTACATCGGCTGGTCGATGCTCGGTCTCGGGGCCATCGCGCTGTTCGCATCCACGCGCACCGATTCACCGCTGGCGGCATCGCTGGCGACCCTCGCGGCCTTCGTGGGGTCCCAAGTGCTCGACCTGATCGAAGCGACTCGATCGATCCAGGCCTACCTGCCCACGCACCACTGGTTGAAGTTCGTCGACTTCTACCGCGACCCG
>JAYSLK010000044.1:0-13638 GCA_043725585.1 Actinomycetota bacterium | reverse complement strand
CCTGCGAGGCCGAGCCGTTCCTGTCGGAAGACGACGCCTGGACCGTTGGTCACTCGCACGGTGAGCGCACCCGCTGCGATCACCGGAGCAAGGACGACCAAGCCGGCCGCAGCCACGGACACATCGAGGGTGCGTCGCAACAGCTCGGCAGGCTTCACGAGCCGCCGCGCCCGCTCTGGCGAGCGGGCACACCGGTGACCACCGCGCCGTCCGGAACGTCGTTCACCACCACGGCGCCGGCGCCCACCACCACGCGAGCGCCGATGGCGATGTTCGGCAGCACCCTCGCACCGAGTCCGATCAACGTGCCCGATCCGATCCTCACGCCACCGGCGATCGCCACGCCTGGCGCAACGTGGACGAACTCGCCCACCACGCAGTCGTGATCGATGCTGGCATTCGTGTTCACGATCGAGCCCCGACCGATCGTGGTGCCCGCGTTCACGACCGAGCCCGGCAGCAACGCCGACCCGGCATGCACGATCGCCGTGCTCGACACCATTGCGAAGCGACTGATCGCCGTCTCGGCGGGCAGCCCATCGGCATCGCACCGATGCGTCACCGCCGAACGAGCCGCGTTGTCGCCGATCGCCACGAACACCCGATCGACCTCGTGCTCCCGCGCCAATCGACCCAGGTCGGCATCGAAGCCCACCACCGGCACGCCGAGACCGGTGATGCCCGTGCCATCGCTGCTCACGGCGCCGACGACGTGATGGCCGGGGTCGTCCTGGAGCGCCTCGAGGCACACCCGGGCATGCCCGCCAGCGCCGACGATCAACACCCGAACCGGCCGCTCTCCCACCTCGAGCACAGTAGCCATGTTGCTTCGGTGACCGCCGCCCTGTCGCGTGATCGCAACGAGAAGCTGCACCGGCTTGCCACGCTGATGAGCCCTGATTCGCGCTGATTCACGCCGGTTCGCTCGCCAGGAAGGCCCGGGTAGGTCATTCGGCCCCTCCCCAGTTCCTGAGAAGGCTCCCTGGTGACGGCCGTGTACTCTCGAGATGTGCGGCCGGAGAACCTCCTGACTGTGGGCCTCGTTCGCAGGCGCACCGGGCGAGTTCGCTCCTCGGCGGAGAGCGGGAACCGGTGACGGTGGCGGTCTTGATCCCGACGTATTGCTCGACGTCGACGATCGATGCTGCTCTCGCCTCCGTGGCGGCCCAATCCGCTCCGCCCGACGAGGTCGTCGTCGTCGACGACAACAGCAGCGACGACACCCCCGAGCGCGTGCTCGCATGGGCAGACCGACTCCCGATCACGTTGCTCCAGAACCAGAGCAATGTCGGTGTTGGCACCAGTCGCCGGCGAGGCGTCTCGGCGGCGACCAGCGACTTCATCGCTCTGCTCGACCACGACGACGTGTGGTTTCCCGATCATCTGGAAACGCTGACCAGACTCGCAGCCGATCGGTGCACGATCGCTGCACCGCGTGTTCTGCGATGGCTCCCCGGAAAAACGATCGCGTTCCCGGACGACTCGCTCATCCCGCATCAGGAGCACCTCGAGGACGAACTGTTCCGTCGCAACTACATCGTCACGGGCGCGATGTTCCCACGTGCCGCTTTCATGTCGCTTCACGTCCACAGTCCTTCGAGGACCGTGGACGACTGGGAGAGCTGGATCCGGCTCGTCGTGGAAGCGAACTGCCACATCGTGGTCGCTCGAACTCCAACACTGCTCTACCGGTCGTCACCTACTCAGGCGTCGTCGGGAGACGGATGTCTCCTCGACGAGATCGACCTGCTCGAACGGCTGTTGGCCGAACCCGCGTACAGACCGCATCGACGATCGCTGGAGGAGGCCCTCGAGCGACGCCACCACAGAGTGCACCTGCTCGCGGCGTTCGAGCTTGCCGCACAAGGACACGACTTTGCCGCACGCAAGGCGTTCCTGCGCGTCGCCCTGCGCGATCGTTCGCTACGCGGCGGCGCCAAACCTGTCCCCGTCGGCAGCCTGACGCTTCGAGCGCTGCTCGGATGCCTCTCGCCCCGACGAGCCCTCGAACGCCGCTCCGAGCATCTTTCCTCCTCCGCTGTCTCGGTCCCGGCCACCGCCGAGCCGACACCGTTCATGGGGTCATCGACACCTGGCCTCGAACGCCTTTCGAACCTCCACCGACCGTCTTGGAGACACCGTGCAAACCCTCAGTAGCGAAGCAGAATCGACCGCGACCACCCCACTGCCGACGCCCGCCATCATGGCGCCGACGTCCTCGCTCCGACGCACTGGCCCTCGGCCCGTCACCAGCGCGCTCGTGCTCGTCGGTCTGGCCGCATTGGGCCTCGGTGGCGGGGTCGTCCAGGGCACACGCGCACCTGTGCAGTACGAGACCGGCGTCGCAGTCGAGGTCGGGCAGGTGATGTCGTTCAGCCCGTGGGAAGCCAACCTGCAAACCGCTCGATTCGGACAGGCCGTTCTTCGGCCGGACCTCCAAGAGCTGGCCGCCAACCAGGTGGGGCTCGACCGCAGCAAGTTCCTCGACATCGCTGCCGAGCAGACGGACGACTCGCCGATCGTGCAGATCCGGATGACGGTGGAAGATCCCGAGGGTGCTGACGATGCCCTCATCGCTCTGGTCGATGTCACCTTGCGCGACCTGGTGGAGAGCGAGATGGCGCCACAACGGCTGATCGTCGACGATCTGCGGCCACAACTCGACGCGGCGAACGCTGAGCTGGAAGCCATCTGGGACGCGGTCGACGAGGCGCCAGGCACCGATCTCAGTGGTGCATTCAACCAAGCCCAGTTCAACATCGAGTCTGCGTCCGCCGAGCTCGAAGTGGCATCCGAGCAGTGGAGGATCGACCAACTGCCCGGAATCATCAGCGCGTCCCAGGACGAACTCGACCGAATCACACCTGTGCTCGATGGGTGGTACGACGTCACGACCCGCATCGCGCAGCTGGAGGGTCAGTTGACCCCGGCAGAGACGCGCCTCCGCCAGCTCGAGCTCGGGTTGGGCGTCATCGAGGGCGGCACTCATCTCAGCGCGATCGAGGTGTCAGAACTTCCCCGATCATCCAACCTGATCCGCTGGGCGGCCGGGGGCACAGCGATTGGCATCGCAGCGGCCTTGGCCGTCCTCGGGGCGATGACGTTCCTCGGCGCTCGTCGCTCCCGCCGCTGACCGCAGCTCCAACGTCAGCTTCACGCACCATGACCTTGTTGCTCGCCACCCATCCCATGGGCGAATCAACGCCCGAACCCGACGACCATCCCGATCAGTCGCTGCGATGGCTCGCCTTCGTCGCCGGCTCCGGCGCGCTGTTCGTCACCGGTGGAGCATTGCTCGATTCACCGCCGATCTTCCTCGTCGGCGCCCTCAGCTTGGCAGTCGCTGCCGTGTGGTCGATGGTGGTGTCGCCGACATGGATGATCATCGGATTCGTCGCCATTCGCCCGATGTTCGATCTCGGGCCCACCTACGGCAACGGACCGAACGTCAACAGCGCCGCCGGAGTTCTCCTGCTGGCGGCGATCGGTCGCTGGGCCTGGTTGCACCGCACCGTGCTGATGAGGCCCCACGCATCGGTACACGCCGCAGCAGGCTTCGGCGCAGCAGCCATCCTGTCGGCGGTCGGATCGCGAGACGCTGTGAGTTCCATCCAGGAGGCGTTCCGCGTCGTGTGTGCGATCGCGTTGTTCGCGATCGGGGACCAGATCTGTCGCCGGGATCCGGCGTTTCTCACCCGCATCGTCGTCGCGTTCGTCATTTCGGCAGCCCTCGCGATGATTCCGGCTGTTGCGCAGATCTTCGGACTCCTGGCCATCCCTGGGATGGAGGGCCTCGACCTGAGGAGCGAGACCCTGCGTCCCCCTGGTCCGTACCCCGCACCGACGGTGCTGGCCGCGCATCTCGTGATCTCATCAGCGCTACTCCTCCTTGTCGTGCCATCCCTGTGGCGCCACAGCGGCTGGAGGTCGGGCGCGCCGTACGGCGCCCTCGTCGGCCTCGTGTCGTTGTGGGTGCTTCTCGAGAACAAGAGCCGCAGTCCCGTCGGAGCGCTCTTGATGGTCGCAGGCACCTTCGCCGTCATCCGATGGAGGTGGGCCGGCGCGATCGCGATGTCGATGGTGACCCTGGCGGCCGTGGCCACGATCGGTACGAGCACCGTCCGGCTCGACGAGTTCGGCACCGGCGTGAACACCGGAGCGAGCGCGGACACTTTTGAGTGGCGCACCGATTACTGGCGCGACAACCTGCCGCGGTTCGAGGACAACCCGGTCACCGGCATCGGTCTCGGGCGGGTGCAGCAGTTGCACATCTTTCATCAACCGCCGCACAACGTCTACGTCCAGACTCTCGTCGAGATGGGGACAGCCGGCGCCATCGCCCTCATCGGCTTCATCGTCTTTCTGTCCAGGGACCTCTGGACGGCACTCCGCCGCACGCGGGGCGGTCCGATGTTCGAGGTGGTGCTGCTCGCTGCGCTCTTGTGCCTGGCGTATGCATTCATGGGCCTGTTCGAGAACCTGCTCACGCAGCTCGTCACGACCGGGCCCCTCGCGCTCATCACGGGATGTGCGCTCGGGTCGGCCCGTCGGGTCCATCGTTCACGATGACCTCGTCGGCGGCCGTCCACCCGATCCGGCGATTCATGGGGCCTGGCACGACCGAGAGCGCCATCTTCGCTCTCAGCCTCCTGACGGGTCCCATCGTCAGCCGTGCGCTGGGTGATGACGGCCGTGGTGCCGTCGCCGCAGTCATCGTTCCCGTGCAGCTGTTGACCTGGGTGTTCATGCTCGGCATCCCATATGGTTCGGCGATGCTCGTCAACGAGCTGCCGAAGCGGCGCATCGTCGACAGCACCTGGCGCATCGCGCTCGTGGTGAACGTTCCTGTGGCGATCGTGGGCTGGTTTGCTGCGCCACTCCTGCTCGACACGCACCCCGACGAGGTCGTCACGTGGTTCCGGGTCGGGATGCTGTGCGTGATCCTCGGTCTGCCTGCCACCAGCGCCATCCATCACCGGATGATCGCCACCGGCGGCACCTGGCGCACATCGCTCGCGATCAACGCCCATCTCCTCGGCTACAGCGTTGCCGTGGTGGTCCTTGCGCTCGTCGGGGAACTGACGCTGACGACGACTCTGTGCGCATGGATCGGCTCGCTCGTCGCGGCAAGTGCACTCGTCGTCGTCGTCTACGGAGCTGTGCCTCATGGTCTCGCCGACGCAGAGACCGCCCGACGCCTCTTCCGCACCGGTCGACCGAACGCTGCCGTCACGCTCGCCACCGTCTCGTTGGGCCGCCTCGATCAGGTCTTTCTCGCCGTTCTCGGAACGTCGGCATCGCTCGGCCACTACGCGATCGCGGTCACCACCGCTCAGATCAGCGTCCCGGTCACGAATGGCATCGCCTCGGTCGTGCTTCCCGACGCCTTCGCGAAGTCCGGCGGCGGTGTCGAGCGCACGGCCATTCGTTTCGTCTTCGCGCTCTCTCTCGCCATCGCGCTGCTCAGCGCCGTGACGGCTCCATGGCTCCTGCCGTGGGTGTTCGGGCGCGATTTCGAGCCATCCGTCGGGCTGCTCTGGCTTCTGCTTCCCGGACAGGTGCTCTTCAACACCGCATGGGTCTGCAGTGCCGGCCAACTCGGTCGCGGCGAGGGTTCCGACGCAGTGAGAACGATCGGCCTCGCTGCACTGGTCTCCACGGTGATGCTCGCACCGGCGATCCACCTGTTCGGCGCCGCAGGGGCTGCGGCGCTCACCAGTGTGTGCCAGGGCCTGTTCCTCGGCGGCGTCTTGCGAGCACGCCGCCGCCGGCAGGTTGCGTCGACGACGGAGGTGCTCGTGTGACCGCATCGACGCCGCTCCGCATCCTTCACATCGACAAGTTCGCCAGCCGCGAAGACGGCGGTGGTGCTGCGGGCTACATGTTGGACCTCGTCTCACGCCAGCGCGCCAGCGGTCATCGTGTCGAGTTCCTTGCGACGGAAGGGATCACCGACCTCGAAACAGAACTCCGACGGTTCTTCCCGCCGCGACGACACTTCAACCCGCCACCGACCGGCTCGGTCGGCAAGATCGCGTCATCGGCGCAGATGGTCTGGTCTCGCGCCGCTGAACGTTCGGTCGAAGCGGCGATTGCGCACTTCCGACCCGACATCGTCCACTGCCACAACATCTACCACCACCTGACGCCGAGCATCCTCCGTCCGATCCAACGGGCAGGGACCCCCATCGTGATGACGGTCCACGACTTCAAGCTGGTGTGTCCCACCTATCGGCTCATCGACGGCAGCGGCCAACACTGTGAGGCGTGTGTGGAGGGATCGGTCATCAACGTGGTGAAGCGCCGATGCCAGAACAGCTCCCGGATCCAGAGCGCCGTGTTGATGGTCGAGTCCGGCATCCACCGACAGGTGGGCGCCTACGACCCGGTGGACGTGTTCATCTGCCCGAGTGACTACATGGCAGGTCTGCTGCGCCGGCGCGGCCTCGGTGGACGCGTGCGCCACGTCCCCTCCGGCTACGACCTCGAGACGATCGCGCCCCGCACGGAGGCCGGGTCGGGCGTCGTCTTCGTCGGCCGCCTCAGCTGGGAAAAGGGCGTCGATCATCTCATCGAGTCCGTCGCGCTCCTCGACGGCGTTCATCTCACCGTGTGCGGAGACGGTCCACAGCGGGCCGACCTGGAGCGACTCGCCCAGGACCGCATCCCGGGCCGCGTCACGTTCCATGGTCACCTGAGTCGGGCCGAGGTTCTGACCGAGCTCCGCCGTGCGGCGGTCTGCGCCGTTCCGTCGGTCTGGTCCGAGAACCAGCCGCTCACGATCATCGAGGCCATGGCGTGCGGCGTGCCCGTTGTGTCTGCTGACGTCCCGGCACTGCGAGAGATGATCGTCCCCGGAGAGTCTGGGGTGACGGTGGACCCGACCGATCATCGGGCATTGGCTGCAGCGCTCGAGCAGTTCGTCATCGACCCCGGTCTTCAACGACGTCTCGCCGTCACGGCACGGGCACGTGCCGAACGGGTGCACGACATGACCCGACATCTCGATGCGCTCACCGACATCTACGCGGAACTCATCACTCGCCACCGTTAGCTGGGCATCCTGTCGGTCCGCACCATCGACGTGCGGAGCGACAGCGGCCAACCGGTCCCCTCGATGGGTACAAACGTTCCAGCTCGGTGATCTAACGTTCCGGAGGTGACGTTCTCGCGGATCACCGTTCTGGGGCTGGGCAAGGTGGGCCACCTCGCCGCAACCTTCCTGCACCAGGCCGGCTTCGAGGTGCGCGGCATCGACCAGCACCAGCCGGCCAAGGCATCGTCGTTCCCGGTGCAGATCGGAGACGTGGGCGACATCGCGACGATCGAGCACCTCCTCGACGATCAACACGCGGTGCTGTCGTGCCTTCCGTACCAACTCAACCGAGAGGTGGCCCGGGTCGCCCACGCCAAGGGCATCCACTACTTCGACCTCACCGAGGATGTCGGCACCTCGCAGACCATCACCGAACTCTCCACGACGGCCCACTCGCTGATGGCCCCGCAGTGCGGGCTCGCCCCCGGGTTCGTGAGCATCGTCGCGGCCTCACAGGCGGCCACCTTCGACGAGTGCCGTTCGATCCGGATGCGTGTCGGTGCACTTCCGCAACACCCGACGGGGCTGCTCGCCTACGCGTTCAACTGGTCACCGGTCGGCGTGGTGAACGAGTACCTCAACGACTCCGAGGTGATCGAGGACGGTCAGCGGAAATGGGTGTCGTCGATGGAATGGCGCGAGACCCTGTACATCCACGGCACCCAACTCGAGGCGTTCACCACCTCCGGGGGACTCGGCACGATGTGCGACACCTACCACGGCACGGTCGCCAACCTCGACTACAAGACCATCCGCTACCCCGGCCACATGGAGTTGATGAACTTCCTCTTCCACGAACTCCTACTCCGCGACCGCCGCGATCTCGCCGGTGAGATCCTGACGAACGCCAAGCCCCCGGTGAACGACGACGTGGTCTACATCCACGTTTCGTCGGAGGGCACGATCGGCGGCCGCCTGCATCGCGAGGAGTTCGTGCGCGCGTACACCCCCATCTCGGTCAGCGGTGCGCACTGCACCGCGATCGCCTGGACCACCGCCGGGTCCGTGGCCGCCGTCATCGAACTGGTCAGATCGGGCAAGCTGCCGGCGACCGGGCTGCTGCGCCAAGAACACATCGCCCTCGCCGACTTCCTGGCCACGCCGACGGGCAAGCTCTTCGCCACCTGAACCTCGCCACCTGAACCTCGCCATCAGAACCTTGCCATCAGAACCTTGCCACCAGAACGGAGGCGCCTGATCTTGCGGATTCCTTGCAGGAGCTGGGATGCGGCGCCCACATCGCCACCGCCGGTGGGAAATGTCTGACACCTTCTTGACTCGCAACCCGAGCTCCGGAGGCCGATCACTGATGCATGGCGTTGGAGCGGACGAGCAGCGGGGACATCCCTGTCGAGAGGCTGCTCGCGCAACTGCGTCGAGCCGCTGAACAAGACGGCGTCGAAGACGTCGACGCCCTCGTTGCCGAGTTCGCCACCTACGTCCGCGCCCAGGCTCCTCGGCTTGCCTCGCGGCACTCCATGCACGCAGGCGGCGGCCACTCAGGCGGCGGGCACCCCGGAAGCGGGCGCGGCACGGGCGGATCGAAGAGCACTGCATTCCTCGCCGTCAGCGCAGTTCTCGTCCTCGCGTTCGGTGCGACCGTGTCGGGCGCCATCCCCAACCTGCTGCTTCCCGAGTCGAGCACCTCGTCGAACCCCGGCTCGGCGACGGCCGAGGGCACGACGCACGACTCCGGCTCCGACGAGGCGGATCCCTCGACCCCAGCGGCGGGCGCCGCCACGCGGGCCCCCGATGCCGGCCCCGTCACGGGGCAGCCCGACGTCGCCGTCGCCGATCTGGTCCCTCTGTTCAGCACCGACCCCGATGCCCTCGCGGTGCTGGCCGAACAGCGTTCCGAAGCACCAACTCCGGCCGCACCAACTCTGGCCGCACCAACCCCGGCCGCACCAGGTACCCCCAACCCAGTCGCGATCACCGGCCCCGTCGACGCCGCCGACGCAGCGTCAACCGCGACGACCGACTCGCCCGACCCGGCCGCCGGCACGACGACGACCACGACGACGACCACGCCGGCGACCACGCCGGCGACCACGACGGCGACGGTCTCGGTCATCGAGCCCTTCTCTCTCGGCGGCTCTGGCCCCGAGATCATGTCCCCACTCACCGACGAAGGAGACGCCGGATGACCGATACCACGCTTGAGATGAGGCCGGAACTTCAGGCCGAGCTGCGACCTGCGACGTCGCATTCCTATGTCCGCGGCGACGTCGCGGGCACGGTGCGCACGAGCCGCCTGTTTCGAACACGGTCGCCCCGCCCCGACACCACCGCGCGACTGGGCCCCGAGCGAACACGGGCATTTGCGAATAACCTTGCTCCCGTGCTCCAGCATGCCCAGCCACCCGAGGTCCTTCCCCAGGCCAACGAGTCCTGTTGGTGCGGCAGTGGCCGCAAGTACAATCGCTGCCACAAGCCGCTCGAGGGCCGAGTCCTCCAGGGAGTCGTCAGCCCTCGGCTCGAGGTGCCAGCCCACATCCGGCGCCCGCCCTACGCCGATTCGGGTGTCGTCGAGCGCTGGGCCGAACCGCGGGTCAAGAGCGCCGACGTGATCGATCGCATGCGCCATGCCGGCGCCGTCGCAGCCGAGGTGCTCCGCCTCGCCGGGCAGATGGTGCAGCCAGGCGTCACCACCGATGCGATCGACCGGTACGTGCACCAACTCTGCATCGAGCGCAACGCCTATCCGAGCCCGCTCAACTACGGCGGGTTCCCCAAGAGCGTGTGCACCAGCGTAAACGAGGTGATCTGTCACGGCATCCCGGATTCGCGAGCCCTGCTCGACGGCGACATCGTGAACATCGACGTCACCTGCTACATCGACGGCGTGCACGGCGACACGAATGCCACGTTCTTCGTCGGCGATGTCGACCCCGTCAGCCGTCATCTGGTGCAGGTCACCGAGGAATGCACGTGGTACGGCATCGACGCCGTCAACGCCGGCCGCCCGCTCAGCGACATCGGCCGGGCCATCGAGTCGCATGCCAAGCGGCACAAGTACGGCGTGGTCAAGGCCTTCATCGGCCACGGCATCGGCGAGCAGTTCCACACCGACATCCAGGTGTTGCACTACTACGACCAGCGGGCGAGCACGATCATGCGCCCCGGCATGACCTTCACCATCGAGCCGATGATCACCATCGGTGCCTGGCAGCACAAGATGGTGTTCGACGACGACTGGACGGCGATCACGGCCGACGGCAAGCGCACCGCCCAGTTCGAGCACACATGCCTGGTCACCGACCATGGTGTCGAGGTGCTCACGGCCCCGGGTGCCGCCAGCCCGAAGGCCCCCTGGCTCCGCTGAACACCAACTCTGCACACCGGTTCTAGAGCGAACGCACCAATCGCGTCAGCACATCGCGCAACATCGTGCTCGAGGTGTGCTCGGTGTAGGGGAAGTAGAAAACCTTCGCGCCCACCTCGGCCATCTCCGCGTCGAGCATCCGCCCCTTGTCGGTGTCTTTCCAGTCGGACCCCTTGAAGATCACGTCGAAGGGGTGCTCGCGCCACACCACCCTTTTGTCGCGCGACGTATCGGTGACTGCAGCGTCGACATAGCTGATGGCCCGAACGATCTCAATGCGCTCCTCGAACGGCACGATCGGGCGATATCCCTTCATCTTTTCCACAGCGCTGTCGATAACTACCCCAGCAATGAGGTGGTCGCATTGATCGCGCGCCCGCCGAAGGATGTTGAGATGACCGATGTGGAACAAGTCGAACACACCCGGCACGTAGCCGATGACGGGTGTCGTGCTCATCTCAGTCCTCGTGTTCCCGGCCATCGGGCCGATTCTCATCGTCGCTGTGCTGCTCGGCACGTCAGCGCGGTTCCCTCGGAGATGACTCAGAGAGGTCCTCTGGACACCGTGGAAACACAGCGTCGATCGGCAGCGTCTAGCCTATCGAGGACGTTCACAGGCAGGCGGAACATGGGCGATTGCAGATCGTGGCCGCGATGAGAATCGCGATGGTGGGGACCCGAGGAGTTCCAGCGCGCTATGGCGGGTTCGAGACTGCGATCGAAGAGGTCGGCAGTCGTCTGGTCGAACGTGGGCACGAGGTCACCGTGTACTGCCGTCGCGCCGAGGGCGCCGACGCGCCGAGCGCGCACCTCGGCATGCGACTCGTGCATCTGCCGGCGCTGCGTACCAAGACCCTCGAGACAATCACCCACTCGGCACTGTCGTCCATGCATGCGGCGGCGCAGCGCGTCACCCACGACGCCGTGTTCGTGTTCAACTCGGCCAACTCGCCGTACATCCCCTTGTTCCACGCCCGGCGGATGCCGGTGGCGGTGCACGTCGACGGCCTCGAATGGCGTCGCGCCAAGTGGGGCGGCGGCGGCCGGCGCTACTACCGCGCAGCCGAGGTGATGGCCGTGCGCTGGGCCGACGCCTTGATCGCCGATGCCGAAGGAATCGCCGCGTACTACCACGACGAGTTCGGTGCCACCACCGAACCGATCGCCTATGGCGCGCCGATCCTGCTCGACATCGGCCACGATGCGCTCGCCGAACACGACCTCGTGCCGGGAGGGTTCCATCTGGTGGTCGCCCGGTTCGAACCCGAGAACCACATCGATCTCATCGTGCGCGGCATGCGTGCGAGCGGCGCCCAACTTCCCGTCGTCGTGGTGGGTGATGCACCGTACGCCGACCAGTACGTGAAAGGCATTCGAGAGGTCGCCGATGTCGACGCCCGCATCCGCCTCATCGGCTCGGTCTGGGACCAAGGGTTGCTCAACCAGCTCTATGCCAACTGCTCCAGCTACCTCCACGGCCATTCGATCGGAGGGACCAATCCATCGCTGCTGCGAGCGATGGGTGCCGGAGCGCCCGTCGTCGCGCTCGACGTTCGTTTCAACCGAGAAGTGCTTGGCCCCGCCGGCATCTTCTTCGCTGACGAGCAGTCGCTCGCAGACGCACTGGCGGCCGTCGAAGCCGCCCGCGAGCACAGCCGGAAGCTCGGAACCTGTTTGCAGCAACGAGCCGCCGCGCTCTACCGCTGGGACGATGTCACCACCAAGTACGAACGCCTGGCGGAACGGCTCGCGGCGGGGGCGTCGCGGCGAGGCGAGTGCACCGGCAAGCGCAACGGGGCCAGCCATTGGAGGTACGACAACGTGCTGGCCCCCATCGGCGGCTGCGGTGACGCCGCATCGCTGCCCGTCGTGCCCGGCGAAAGCCCCACCCAACCGGACGCCCGCCCGGACACCCCCACGGTTCCTGTGAACGATCCGTTGTCGGCGGCCCACCGAAGCACGGCTCGCGGCGTCAGTGATCACGCCAGATGAGCGCCACGTTTCGCACCTCGCTCACGGCCCTGCAGCAAGCGCAGAAGACCTCGAAGGGAGCGCCCGCGTACTCACGCCTGGTGAACCGCCCGTTCGGACGACTGCTCGCGGCCTCTGCCCACGTGATCGGCCTCACGCCGAATCAGGTGACCTGCATCAGCGCATTGGTCACGTTCAGCGGCATCGCCCTCATCGCCCTGGTCGAGGCCACGGCAGTCATATCGGTCACCGCGGCAGGTCTCCTGGTGATCGGCTACGCGCTCGATGCCGCGGACGGCCAACTCGCCCGACTGCGCGGCGGTGGCAGCGTGGCAGGCGAGTGGCTCGACCATGTGGTCGACGCGATCAAGATCGCCGCCCTGCACACGTCGGTGCTGATCAACTGGTACCGCTTCGAGGACGTCTCCGATCGGTCGCTGCTGCTGCCGATCGCGTTCCAAGTGGTCGCCACCATCATGTTCTTCGTGATCATCCTCAACGATCAGATCCGGCGCGCTCACCGGGGAACGACGCAGATGCTCCTCCAGGGCGACGGTTCGTCGTCCACCCTCTACTCGCTGGCCGTCTTGCCCACCGACTACGGCGTGCTGTGCGTCGTGTTCGGTCTCATGTGGTGGCAGGGATTCGTCGGCCTGTACGCCCTGCTCCTCGCCGCCAACGCCGGATTCATGGGGCTGGCGCTGATGAAGTGGTACCGCGAGATGCGCCGCTACTGATCCACCCTCGATCCACCCTCGGTGCGCTCTCGATGCGTGGTGGCTCACCGACGGGCGGTGCGTGCCAACTCGGCCTGGATCAGGCTGCCGATCCGATGGCGAAACACTTCAGGCGTGTAGCGCGCGAGAAAGGTCTGGCGTGCATGCACTCCAGCCACGGCCAGATCGTCGACCGTCAACCGGTGGAGGAGTTCGGCGAGGGCGCCGGCGTCGCCGGGCGTGAACAACCAGCCGTCGTGACCCTCGGTGACGATGTCGACCGGCCCGCCTGCCCGGCTCGCCACGACGGGGCGACCCTGGCGGAATGCCTCGAGCAGCACCAGACCGAACGGCTCGGGATCGTCGGAGGGCAGCACGAGCGCATCGGCTGCCGTGACGTACGGGGCGATGTCGGGAACCTCGCCGACGATGTCGACCGATGATGGATCGGTGAGGTCGCGCGCCAATGACGCCACGTCCACCTTGACTCCCGACGGGGGCGGGCCTCCGAGCACGGTGAGCACCCCAGG
>JAYSLK010000043.1:0-3217 GCA_043725585.1 Actinomycetota bacterium | reverse complement strand
GCCGGGACGAGCGGTGTTCCTGCAGATGCCGGAACCGTGGTCTTCAACACGACGGTCGTGTCGCCCTCCACTGCGGGGTTCGTCTCCGTGTACCCGTGCGGCCTGCCGGTTCCCGATACATCGACGGTGAACTTCGTCGCCGGTGGCATCGTTCCGAACCTCACCGTCACGGCCGTCGGTGCTGGGGGAGCAGTGTGCCTGTACTCGACGGCGGCGACCGATCTGGTTGCAGACGTCGCCGCGTACGTTCCGGCCGGAGCAGCGGGCGTCACGATGCTCGCTTCGCCGCAGCGCATCCTCGACACACGCATCGGTCTCGGTGGGCCGGACGAGCCTGTCGCCAGCGCGGCGCGACCCGTGTCGGTGGCCGGAGTCGCCGGCGTGCCGGCCGGCGCGTCGGCGGCGGTGCTGAATCTCACCGCTACCGGTGGTGCAGGTGCCGGATACGCGGCGGCGTTCCCGTGCGGCATCGGTGTTCCGCTGGTGTCGAACCTCAACTTCGCGAGGAACCAGAACGTGGCCAACGCCGCGATCGTCAAGCTCGCGGTCGATGGCAGGATGTGCCTCAGTGCGAACCAACCGGTCGATCTGATCGTCGACGTCACCGGATATGTGGTCGGCACCAGTGCCCTCGTACCGGTCACGCCTCAGCGCATCTTCGACACTCGCGAAGGTGTCGAGCCGAGGTGTGGCATCGGGTTGGATCTTCATCGCGACCTCTCGTCGGCGCCGTGGCTCGACACGTACTCCGTGTACGACCTCGCGACAGGGGCCCGTCGAAACGACCTCCGAGGCTTGCCCGTGGTGTGGTCTTCGAAGGCGTTCGTCATGGCCGACTGCCGGATTCTGGTGGTCGGGCTCGCCGACACGGTGGGCATGCAACTGTGGGAGTTCTCGTCAGATGGCACGTTGATCTCGTCGCGCTACGTTCCGGGTTTCACTGGTGGGGCCGGCGTGGTCGGGTCGCCGACCGCTCTGTTTGCAATCGGTCATTTCGACCGGGTGATTCGTGCCGATACCGGCGAACAGCTGTTCACCGTGCCGTCGCTCGGGATCGCCGATGGTGGGGGGGCTCGCTCGATCCGACTGCTTCGTGCAAGCTCCGACGGCACGGTCCTGGTGTTCACAGCGCTCGGCCCCGATACGACGAGCGGGCTGCAGTTCGACCTCTACTACGTCGCGACCGATGGCCGCCTGCTCACCACAGTGTCCCTGCCTGTCGGGGCATGGCCAATCGATGTGTCACCCGACCTGGCCTACGTCCTTTCGTTCCTCAGGGCCGATCCACGATCGGTTGGCGACTACCGCGTGAGCACGAGGAGGAATGCGATCGTGAGCGCGATCACGGAAGGAAGGGACCCCAATCCCCAACAGGCCCTCTCGTTCGTCACATCGGGGCTGATCAACGCCTGCGACGACAGCACCCGCTCCGGCAGAGCACTGCGATGGGAGATCTTCAACGAGCTTCGTTCGTTCTCCGCGGGCACGTTGCCCTGTCTCGAAGCGATCGGCTGACCCGACTGGCCGACCGGCGGCGGCAAGGCCCTCAGCGGCCGACCTGGTCGCGCATGCGTTTGCTGATCAGTTCGCGGCGGGCTTGGAGCTCGCGGTAGGTGAGGCTCTCGGTGCTGGCGTCGACGCCGAACCCGGCCTTCACCCCGTCCATGTTCATCTCGATCGAGCTGTGATCGATGCCCAACTCGCGGCCGAGACGCTCGCCGTGGCGCTCGGCGAACATCATCGAGATCTTGGCGATCTCACCGATCAGGTCGAGGTCGGGGGCGAGCCGGGCCATCGCCCCATCGAGGAACACCATGTTCTTGACGTAGAGCATCAGCTCCTTGGGCATGCGCGCGCCGTACCCCATCAGTGCCTTCACCACGCGCTGCACCTCGCTCACCAGTTCTTCGCCCGTGAGCGTGGTGGGGTCGACCGGAGGCAGGTCGAGCCGCAGATCCTTGATGACCGCCTCGAGGTCGGTGTCGGGTGGCAGCGCACCGAGGTCGCGCATGGCAGCCATCTGTCCGCGCACGTCGTTGGTGGTGGCGGCGAGCATCATCCGCAAGAACGCGATGCGCCGCTCGCTGGTGAGTCGGCCGACGATGCCGAAGTCGAGCAGCGCGGTACGACCGTCGGCCAGCACGAACAGGTTGCCGCCGTGCAGGTCACCGTGGAACACGCCGTAGACCATGGCGCCCTCCATGAGCGCCACCATCGCGGTGCGCACCACGTCTTCGGTGTCGATGCCCGCGTCCTTCATGCCGACCACGTCGTCGAAGTTGAAGCCCTTCACGCGCTGCATCACCAGCACTCGGCGGGTGACGAGCGTGGGGTGCGGGCGCGGCACGACGTAGCCATCCTGGCCGAGCTCGCGCAGCATGGTTGCGACATCGATCATGTTGGCCGCTTCCATCCGGAAGTCGAGCTCCTCGACGATCGTCTCGGCGAACAGTTCGACGAGGGCAGGAGGGTTGGCGAGCGCAGCGATCGGGATGCGACCCACCAGGTGCGGGGCGAGCCACGCCATCACGCGCAGGTCCTTGCGCACGTACATCGACACGCTCGGTCGCTGCACCTTCACGACGACCTCCTCGCCGGTGTGCAGCGTGGCTGCGTGCACCTGGGCGATCGACGCCGCGGCCAGCGGGATTCGATCGAACGAGGAGAACAGGTCTTCGAGGCGTCCGCCCAGGTCGGCTTCGACCACCGTGCGCACCACGTCGAACGGCTCCGGCGGCACCTGGTCGCGGCACAGCTTGAACTCGGCGACCAGTTCGGCAGGGAACAGGCCCTCGCCGCTGGAGATGATCTGGCCGAGCTTGATGTAGGTGGGGCCGAGGTGTTCGGCCGCGATGCGCAGCCGGCGCGAGACATCGGCGCGGCTCGCCTCGGGCGTCGCGAATCGGCCGCGCTTCTTGCGCACCATCCACGGGAGCACTGCGGTGCCGAGTTCGCGGACCACCGTGATCACGCGGGCGCCGGGCGGCACCTTCGACGGCTTGGTGAGCACCGGTACCTCGGCCCTCGCCGAGGACCGGAGGCGGTCGGCCAGCGGGAGCCAGCGGATGGCGTCGCGATCGAGCACCCAGGGGTGCTCCTCGGTGAACGCACCCCATGAGCGGTCGGCGGGTCCTGCCAGGAGTTCCATGGGCACAAGGATCGCAGCGATCGACGGCATCCGGCCACGTGTCGGCAACATTGCCCGGTGCGATTCCCG
>JAYSLK010000042.1:0-1906 GCA_043725585.1 Actinomycetota bacterium | reverse complement strand
GTCGTAGTCGAAACCCCAGAGCTTGACGAACGGCGACAACAGCAGCGGCCAGCCCCAGGGGTACGCAAACGGACTGAAACCACTCGCAGAGTTGGTGACCGTGAACCGATTGTCGGCCACGACGTCGGCGATGTCGCCGTCGAAGATGCTGCGGGCCTGGCGGAGGTACAGCGCGAAGTCGTCGCCCTGGGTGTGACCGTTTCGATGCAGAGCGACCGCCACCGCAGCCGAGATCGCGACCACCGTGCCGAGCGCCAGGCCGCGTCCGACCCGGCGCCGGCTGGGGGGAACGCCCACATCGTCCGGTGGCGCGCTGGCTGACGGTTCCTGATCCGAGGGCACCACGACATTGTGGCCGCTGTCGACGCTGGTGGCGCGAACGGTTCGTTTCCGGACGTTCACAGGAGCATGGACAGCTCTGAGCACGTCTCCACGCGAGTGCGCTCCCCCGGAACACGCGTCGAGGGTCCGTTCGAAGCGTTCTTCGATCATACCCCACTCGGCGTGTCGATCACCAGGTCACGGAGCCGTACGATCGTGGTGGCCAACGAACGGTTCGCCGAGATCACGGGGCGATCGGTCGACGAGCTGATCGGGCTCGACTGGGTGGATCTGACCCATCCCGACGATGTGGAGGCCGATCTGGCTCACGCCGCCAGCGACGACGGTTCTTCGCCGCCGTACCGGCTGCCGAAGCGCTACGTGCGGCCCGACGGCTCGACGGTCCACATCGAGATGTCGATCGCACCGCTCGGTGCGGGCCCCGACGGTGAACCAGAACACCTGTGCATCATCGACGACATCAGCGACCGACGAATGACCGAGGCCCGACTCGACCAGCTCGTGCAGGTTCTGGAGGTCAGTCCCGATCACGTGGCGACGACCGACGCGGCCGGTGTGATCCTGTGGGCCAACGCCACCACACGGTCGCTGCTCGGCATCGGATCGACCGACGAGTTGGAGCAGCGACAGCTCAGCCTGTTTTCGTTGTTCAGCCCGGAGAGTGCCCGGCACTTCGTCGACGAGGCCATCCCACAGCTGTGGTCGGAAGGCGCGTGGGTGGGCGAGGTCGAGGGCCAATACTCCGACGGCAGCACCTTTCCCTTGTCGTTCGCGGCGACCGCGCACTTCGACGCATCCGGGTACCCCCGCTACTTCTCCGGGATCGCCCGCGACATCACCGAATCCAAGCTCACCGAAGTCGCCCTCGCCGCTTCCGAACGACGGATGCGAACCCTCGTCGACTCCGCACCGATCGGGATCTTCGAGACCAACCCGTGGGGCGCTTGCACGTACGTGAACCCTGAGTTCTGCTCGATCACCCGCATCGTCGACCACAACGATGCGCTCGGGTTCGGATGGGGCAAGGTGTTGCACCCCGACGATGCTGGCGCGGTTGGCTCCCGGTGGGCGACCTCGATCAAGACCGACCAACCGTTCGTCGGGCAGTTCCGCTTCCTCACACCGACGGGCGACGTGGTGTGGGCCGACATCCATGCAGTCCCGGTAAAGGGTGACACGGGTGACACCGAGCTGTTCCTCGGCACCGTGACCGACATCACCGAGCGCCTCACGCTTGAGCGGACGCAGTTCGAGGCGAGCGAACTGTTCCGGACAGCCTTCGATGACGCGCCGACCGGCATGGTGCTCACCGACGTCACCTCCGACAAGGTGATGGTCGTGAGGTGCAACGCCGCCTTCGGTCGAATACTCGGGTTCGACAAGGACCTGGTCCCGGGGCTCAACCTGCTCGACTACACCCACCCGATCTACCTCGATGAGGTGCTCGGCACTCGCCAGCGGCTGATCGATGGCGAGATCGCGACGCATCACATGGAGCTCGAGATGACGCGCGCCCACGGCGACGACATCTGGGTGTCGCTCACTCGATCTGTGGTTCGCGACG
>JAYSLK010000041.1:0-3704 GCA_043725585.1 Actinomycetota bacterium | reverse complement strand
ACGACGAACTCGTCGCCGTCACGGACGGCACGCGTGCCGAGGTTGGCCAGATCGCTCCCACTGCCCGGTTCGCTGAACAGCTGGCACCAGTACTCCTCGGCCGACAGCATCGGTGACAGGTAGCGACGTTTCTGCTCCTCCGTACCGGCGAACAAGATGGTCGGGCCGGCCCAGCCGATGCCGATCGGATTGATCGGGCGACGCACGCCGGCCTTGGTCAACTCGTCGTCGATGATCAGCTGGTGGATCGGATCCGCCCCATGGCCCCACGGTCGGGGCCAGTGCGGCGCGACGAACCCCGCCTGGGCAAGGTCGGCAGCCGAGGGGGCCGGGTGATCGGCCAACCACTCGCGCACCTCGACACGCCGAGGATCGTCGGCCGCAGGGAGCTGGAAGTCCATGACCGCACTGTAAACGCGGATCGGTCCGGCGGTCACCTACGGTGACACGCCGGACCGAAGCCGAGGTCTCGGGATCGAGCGCGTTGGCTCAGTCGTCAGCGCCGTTCGGTCGAACTCCGACCGACACCGGATCAGACCAGCTTCATGCCGTTGCCGAGCAGGTCGACGCTGCAGTCGAGGCCTGGGTTCGAGCAGTTGTCGATCCACGTCTGCATCACTGCCGGATCCCAACCGTTCCACCAGTCGCCATGGCCGGAGTAACCGGCGGGACCGCTGTACATGTCGCTCGCCAGACGCCACGACCAGTTGCCACCGGCGGGGACGCTCCAGTACACGTTGAAGCTCACCTGCGGCAGCGCGACCGGGTGGGTCGCCGGGCAGCCGTTGTCGGAGTACGCCATATGACTCTTGTGATCGGCCGAATCGAGGTTGCGACCGTCCCAGCACTGCGGGAAGGCAACCACCATCTTCACCATCTGACCTGGCGAGCACTGCTGCATCTCGTTGGTGGCCGAGGTGCCGTTGCCGGCCGAGTCCCACGCGCAGTTCCACGACACCGGGCGCAGCCAGTGCGGCAGCCCGCTGGGGCCGGTGGCACGGGCGTCGCCGGCGATCATGCGCAGGCTCTGGGGCATCGCATTGACCTCGAAAGCCTGCACGCCGGTGTATCCGGTCTTGTAGTAAGCGATGAGGAACTCGGGCACGATCGCTTCGCCGGTGTTGCTGTCGACGATGCTGGGAACCCAGTAACCGCTGCGGTTGGCCGTGCCGCCGCGACAGGTGGAGTCGCCGGTGTGCTGGATCGAGTCGGCGTTCGAGAACGCGTTGACACCCGTGTTGCCGAAGAAGGTGTGCAGATGCGAGCCACCGGGGCGACCAGGCGCCACCAACGGATCATCGGATGCCATGTGCGAGTAGAAGCAATAGGTGCGGAACGAACCGACGCCATCGCTGAAGAACGGGCTGTTGTCGGCGAACTCGATCTGTGCGCCGGAGCTCGCGTTCCAGGTGGCCGGAGCCGGCACCTGGTTGGGGTCGACCCAGGGGGCTGCCGTTCCGGTGGGAGCGGTTTGGCTTCCGACGCCCACGCTGCCGCCGGCTGTTCCGGTACCGGCCTTCGCTGCACCTGCGCCGGACGGCGCGGCCTGTGGGGTCGCCGTGGACGACGGTGACGGGACGCTGCACGCGGTTGCGAGCAACAGACACACCGAACCGGTCAACGCGAGAGTCTTGATTGATTTCATGGGATCCTCCGAACATCGCCTGGGGGAGGTATCGGCACCATCCCGGCCTCACTTGAACCCATCCGCAGAAAAACCTTAACAGAACCGCAACGTCTCTTGACGATTCCCTGCCGACAAAATCGCGTTTCTCCAGGGATCTCACTGCGATCATGTCACTCAGATGACGATTCGGTTACTGTCAGTGGCCGTGAACACCTCGTCGACCGCCGATTCTTCTGGTACTTGTCAAGACGATCGCGCGCAACGTCACGGCGATCGCGCGCAGCGCCCACCAGAGACAATGACCGCCGCCACAGATGGGTGGAATCTGGCTCAGATCTGGGAACGGAACGCAGATCGCTTTCCCGACGCAGTCGCGCAGCAGTGTGGCGAACGCACCACTCTGTGGGCTGAATTCGACCGCCGGGCCGACGGCGTGGCGGCCACGCTGCTCGCCGCTGGGGTGACTCGCCAGGACAAGGTCGCTCACTACCTGTACAACTGCCCCGAATACCTCGAGAGCATGTTCGGACTGTTCAAGGCGGCGCTCGTGCCGGTGAACACCAACTACCGCTACAGCGACGACGAGCTGGTGTACCTGTGGGACAACGCCGACGCCGTGGCCATCATCTTCCACGGATCGTTCACCGAGCGCTGCGATCAGCTGCGCGATCGGGTGCCGAACGTGCGCACCTGGATCTGGGTCGACGATGGCAGTCAGCCGTGCCCCGACTGGGCGATCGACTACGAGACCGCTGCGCTGTCGGCGATCTCCGCCAGCACGGGACGCGTGATCCCTCCGTGGGACCGGTCGTCCGACGACCTCTACATCCTGTACACCGGCGGCACGACCGGCATGCCCAAGGGCGTGATGTGGCGCCAGGACGACATGATCGGCAGCCTCGACGCACCGTCGAAGAACCCACTGCCGGCCGTGCCCGGATGGGACGCGTTCGACTCCCGGATCGCCAAGCCCGGCCCGCGCAACCTTCCGGCTGCGCCACTGATGCACGGTACGGGCGCGTTCAACGCGATGTGGAACCTGGCACTCGCCGGCTCGGTCGTCACGATGGAGGGCCGCCATTTCGACCCGATCGAACTGCTCGACACGATCGAGCAACATCGCGTCAACTCGATCTCGATCGTGGGAGACGCGTTCGCCAAACCGATCCTGCGCACCCTCGACGCCGAGCCCGACCGGTGGGACATCTCATCGCTGCGCGTGATCGTGTCGAGCGGGGTGATGTGGGCGGCCGAGACCAAGGCCGGGCTTCTCCGTCACAACCAGCGGCTGATCATGATCGACAGCCTCGGCAGCAGCGAGGCCATCGGCATGGCGAGCAACACCACCACCGCCGAGACCGTCACCGCGCCGGCCAAGACGGCCACGTTCTCGCTCGGTCCGAACACCAAGGTGCTCACCGAGGACGGGCGCGAAGTGACGCCGGGCAGCGGCGAACGAGGCCGCGTGGCCCTGCGCGGGCGCACCCCGATCGGCTACTACAAGGACGAGGCCAAGTCCGCGGCGACGTTCGTGATGGTCGACGGGGTGCGCTGGAGCATCCCCGGCGACTGGGCCGAGGTCGAGGCCGACGGCACGCTGCAGCTCTACGGCCGCGGCAGCCAGTGCATCAACACCGGTGGCGAAAAGGTGTTCCCCGAGGAAGTCGAAGAGGTGCTCAAGCGCCATCCCTCGGTCGCCGACGCCGCAGTGGTCGGCGTGCCGGACGAGCGCTTCGGCCAGGCCATCACCGCACTGGTGGAGGCCCACGCCGGCGACACGATCGACGAGGCCGCGCTCATCGCCCACGTGAAGGACCAGATCGCCCACTACAAGGCACCCAAGCGCGTGCTGCCGATCGACACGATCGGACGCTCGGCCAATGGCAAGCTCGACTACAAACGCCTCACGACCGTCGCCCTCGACCGCCTCGGCCTCACCTGAGCGCCGTCGGCCCGTCCTCAGCCTATGGTCAGCGGTTCGGCCCGCATTCGTCCTTCACCCAGCAACCATCGAGGTGGTCGTTCACCAGGCCCATCGCCTGCATGAAGGCGTACATCGTGGTGGGACCGACGAAGC
>JAYSLK010000040.1:0-1731 GCA_043725585.1 Actinomycetota bacterium | reverse complement strand
CTCATTCATCCCACCGATCCCGACATCGTCTTCGTGGCCGCGTTGGGGCATCAGTGGTCCGCCAACGCGGAGCGCGGCGTGTTCCGCACCACCGACGGGGGGCGTCACTGGGATCACGTCCTCCGCATCGACGACTCGACGGGTGTCGTCGACATCGCGATGGATCCGTCGGATCCCCAGATCCTCTACGCATGGGGCTGGACCATCGAGGCCGGCACCAGCGGCGGTCTGTTCAAGACGACGAACGGCGGCCGGACCTGGCGTCGGATCACGGGTGGGTTGCCGAGAGGCCGGCTGGGCCGCGCCGGGATCGACGTCAACGCGAAGCAACCGAACGTCCTTCACCTCTTCGTCGACAATCGAGCTGCGTCAGCGGTGGCGAAGCGGCCATTCGTCGGCGCCGAGGTGTACCGCTCCGACGACCGCGGCGAGTCGTGGCGCAAAGTGAACGCAGGCGATCTCTACGACGTCTTCAGCGTCTATGGGTGGAAGTTCACCGACATCCGGACCGATCCGCGGAACGCCGATCACGTCTACATCCTCGGGAACACGGCGTGGCAGTCGTTCGACGCCGGCCGCACCTTCCGCCGACTCGGCGATCGCATCCTGCGACTGCACGACACCGAAGGCCGGGCGCTCCATCTCGATCATCACGAACTCGTCATCGACCCCAGCAACCCGGACCGGCTCCTGCTGGGCAACGACGGCGGCCTGTTCCAATCGTACGACGGTGGCGAGAGCTGGCTTCACCTCAACAACATCCCGGTGGTCCAGTTCTACTTCGTCGCCACCGATGACCGCGATCCCTATCGCATCTTCGGCGGCACCCAGGACGATGCCGCGCTCTACGGTCCGAGCAATGCCTCGCTCGATCCCGCCGTGCCCGACCCGTGGAAGAGCGTCTACCTCGACCGGTGGACCGGCGGCGACAGCTACGTCACGCTGCCCGACCCCACCGACGACCGATGGGTCTACTACGAACATCAGAACGGCGACATGATGCGGATGGACATCACCGGTGCGTCGGTGCTGAGCGGTGGGCCGTCAACGGTGAACATCCGACCCAGGTTGGCAGACGGCTCGCCGCTCCGATTCAGCTGGTACACGCCGTTCTTCATCTCGCCGCACGAACCGCGGACGCTCTACGCGGGCGGCAACCGGGTGCTCAAGACGACCGATCGCGGCACAACGTGGAAGGCGATCAGTCCCGACCTGAGCGACCCGGCGGGAGGAGATCGGGCCCGCGTGTCGACGGGAGCGATGACGATGCTCGCCGAGTCACCGCTGGTCCGCGGGACGCTGGTCGGCGGCACCGAAGGCGGCCGACTCTGGCGGACCACCGACGACGGTGGGCGCTGGACCCGGATCGGCGACACGCTGCCGAAGAAGTGGGTGAGCCGTGTGACTCTCTCGATGCATCACGCGGGCACGATCTATGTGAGTCTGACCGGCTTTCGGGACGACGACGCCACGCCGTACGTCTACGCCTCCGCCGACACCGGTGCGACCTGGCGATCGATCGCCGGCAACCTGCCGCGCGAGGCGGTCAACGTGATCAAGGAGGATCCAGTCGACGCGGCGCTCCTCTACCTGGGTACCGACTTCGGCGCCTACGTCTCCCGGGATCGCGGTGGCCATTGGGAATCGCTCAGCGCGTCGTTGCCCACCACGCCGGTCCAAGACCTCGCGGTGCAGGCGCGGGTGGGAGAGTTGGTGCTCGGCTCCCACGGT
>JAYSLK010000039.1:0-11254 GCA_043725585.1 Actinomycetota bacterium | reverse complement strand
CCGGTTGATCTGCACGTAGCCGCTCTTGTCGACCTCGACGCCCGCAGCCTCGAGGCCGAGCCCGTCGGTGTTCGGCACCGAACCGATGGCGAGCACGGCATGCGAGCTGTGGACCACGCGACCGTCGTCGCAACGAACGACCACTTCCTCCAGCCCGGCGGCGTCGACATCGCGGTCGATGCCGATGGCCCGAGCGCCCTTCAGCAGCCGCACGCCGCGTCGCAGGAAGTCGTCCTCGAGCACCGCGGCAACCTCTGGGTCCTTGCCGGGGAGCACCTGTTGGCGACTGACCACCAGGGTGACCTTGGCCCCGAACGAGCTGAACATGTGGACGAACTCCACCCCGGTGACTCCCGATCCGACGATCGTGACGCTCTCCGGGAACACCTTGGGTGGATAGCAGTCGCGAGTGGTGAGCACGCGTTCGCCGTCGGGCATGCACCACTCGGGGATCCGCGGTCGGGTCCCGGTGGCGACCAGGATCGCGTCGGCCTCGATCGAGCGCACCGATGCGATGCCTGCCTGGTCGACGGTGTGGATCTCGAGACTGTGCGGGCCGGTGAGCTTCGCAGCACCGTGCACCAGTTCGACGCCTTGACTGGTGAGCAGGTTGGTGGTGCTGCGTTGGAGACGCATCTTGATGCTCTCGATGCGTTCGGTGAGCGCCTCGACATCCACCTCGGCGACCTGTTCTTCCAGCCCCATGCCTTCGAGCCGGCGGATGAAGGCCATGGCCCCGCCCGTGGCGATCATCGTCTTGCTGGGGATGCAGTCCCACAGATGCGCGGCGCCACCGATGACGTCGCGTTCGATGAGTGTCACCTGAGCGCCCAGTCGCGCCGCGTAGGTTGCCGCGGTGTTGCCGGCCGGCCCACCACCGATGATCACGAATCGAGTCGCCACGGTGTTCGAGGCTAGTGGTCGTGCTCTTCGTGTCCCACGACACCGAACTCGGAGAACATCACCGCGCGCTCGGTGCGCACCGGGACCAACGGCGACTCGAGCCCACCCTCGAGCCCACCAGAAGGCGTGTTCGGGCAGAACCGCGATGGGTATTGATACGTGTTTCGCGGCTCGCCCACCCATTCGAAGTGCATGCCGTCGGGCGTGAGGAAGTTGCCACCCCAGGCGAAGTTGTGGGCGCGGAAGATGCGCACAACACGGCAATCCATCCGGGGCGTGTTCCCTTGGGCGTTGGTGACGGTGTTCATGTCGATCGCCATCGCCCATGCGTGACGGCTGACCGAGCCGACGCTGGCCGAGACGCGAGCGAAGCGCGGGTTGTAACAGCCGCCGTAGGTGTTGGTGTTGCCGAGATCGATCGCGCCGGACAACCCGTTGGCGGCGACCTCGTCGAGTGCTGCCTGGAGGTCTCCGACGATCGCCCGATGACAGCTGGCCCGGATGCCGATCGAACCGAAGTTCACGCGCTGCACGTTGGCCGCCACCCAGTCGGGGTCGAGGGTCAGGCTGTCGTCGCCGTTCACCCGGTAGTCGAACTCGCCGAGGAGCACCTTGGTTCGGGTGGAACTGATCACGCTGTCGGGGTTGAACGGGTTCCAGCTCTTGTTGATCCGCACCCCTTGTCCGTCGACCAGGCCATTGGCAGCGAGCGCGACGTCCAACGCCAGCCTGGAGAACTGGCCGAACACCACGACGCGCGTGACGCGGTCGGCGCCGAGCACGTCGGCCTGATCGGTCGACATCACCAGTTCTGCTCCACCCACATCGGCATCGGGGGCGATGTGGCCGAGCACGAAACGCCGGGCGTCGCCGTCTGCGGCGATCAGATCGAGCGTGTCACCGACCTGCGCGCCACGAAGCGCGGCCGAGGTCTGGTTCAACACCACCTCGCCTCGCGAGATCGCTGCCGCGACGGGTGCGGTCATGATCCGGCCGATCGCCTCGACCGGGAGAGCGGTCGTGCTCATCGGGAACTGCCAGACACCGTTGGCGCCTTCTCCCGCGAGCTGGATCGGTGACTCGGCGCGGCGCACCGCCCACAGCCCGATGTTGAACGACCTGCCCAGCACGCTCGGCGCGTTGACCGCGGCAGCGACCCGCTCGGCTGCGGCGACGATCGGGGCGGTCATCACACCTGATTGGCCGATCGACACGACGTCGACCGCCGGGGTGACGCGAACGGCCGGGGCGGCCACGACGGCCGGCACCGACACGGCCTCGAGTCGCGGTAGGGCAGCTCCCGTTCCCTGCACCGAGCCGGCGGCGGGGCCCGCGACGGCAGCCAGGATGACGGCGAGTGTCGTCCGCCGCACGAGTTTCACGATGTGTGACGGTATCACCACCCAAATCATCCGACTCGGCAGCTACCCGACCAGATACCGTTCCACGACTGTGAGTGATGCTCTGGACCAAACCGGCGACCAGCCCGGAGACCAAACCGGCGACCAGCCCGGCGAGATGGGTCGGCGCCTCGCCAAGATCGCTGGCCTGCGCGACGCCGGTGTCGAGCCCTATCCGTATCGGTTCGATCGCAGCCACACGCTCACCGAGGTGCGCGTCGCCCATGGCGAGCTCGCACCGGGGACCGAGACCGACGTCAGGGTGCAGGTCGCGGGCCGTGTGATGTTGTTGCGCGAGCAGGGCAAACTGATCTTCGCAACGATGCGCGACCGCGGCGGCGAGATCCAGTTGTTCGTCTCGAAGGCCGTGATCGGCGACGATGCGTTCGCCGCGTTCGGTCAACTCGACCTGGGCGACTGGGTCGGCGTCGACGGCACGGTGATGACCACTCGCAAGGGCGAGCTGAGCGTGAAGGTCGACTCGTTCCAACTGCTGTCGAAGGCAGTGCGGCCGATGCCCGACAAGTGGCACGGCCTCACCGACGTCGACACCCGTTTCCGGCAGCGCTACGCCGACCTCATCGTGAACGAACAGGCGCGCCGGCACTTCGAGATCCGCCACGAGATGATCGCCAGCTTCCGGCGCACGCTGCACGAGCGCCACTTCATCGAGGTGGAGACCCCTGTGCTCCACGTGGAGCCCGGCGGTGCGCACGCGCGTCCGTTCATCACCCACCACAACACGCTCGACATGACCATGTACCTGCGCATCGCGCTCGAGTTGCACCTCAAGCGGCTCATCGTCGGTGGCATGGAGCGGGTGTACGAAATCGGTCGCATCTTCCGCAACGAAGGCATCAGCCCGCGCCACAACCCCGAGTTCACGATGATGGAGCTCTACCAGGCCTTCGGCGACTACTCGGAGATGATCGAGATCACCGAGGCCCTCATCACGCAGGCGGCCATCGATGCCACCGGCACATCGATCGTCACCGTGCTCGGGCCTGGGGACGCCAGCGAGGTCGTCGATCTCGCTCAGCCATGGCGGCGAGCACGCATGATCGACCTCGTCGAGGAGGCCACCGGTATCGCGGTGCACCCGTCGCAGCCTGTCGAGACATTGCGTGTGCTTGCGGCCGAGCACGGGGTGTCGGTGCTCGATCGTTGGGGCAGCGGCAAGATCATCGAAGAGCTGTTCGAAGCCACCGCCGAGCACCGACTCACCGCCCCGTGCTTCGTGACCGGTCACCCGGTCGAGATCTCCCCGCTGGCCCGCGTCGACCGCAACGACCCGTTCCTCTCCGAGCGCTTCGAGCTGTTCATCGGAGGCCGCGAGATCGCCAACGGCTACAGCGAGCTCAACGATCCCGTCGAGCAGCGCCAGCGCTTCGATGACGAGCAGGCAGGCAAGGAAGCCGGCAACGTCGAGGGCATGGGCGTCGATCTCGACTACCTCCGGGCGCTCGAGTACGGCATGCCACCGACCGGCGGCCTCGGCGTCGGCATGGACCGCGTTGCGATGCTGCTCGCCGGCACCACCTCCATCAAGGAGGTCATCTTGTTCCCCACCCTTCGACCCGAAGTGCTCTGATGGGGGCGTTCTGATGGAGGCGTTCTGATGGAGGTGCTCTGATGACTGCAGCATGGGGTCGCGGGCTCGCGACGGTGAGCGCCGACGGAGTCGTTCTCGACACCTGGTTCCGCGAGCTCGGGCTCGGAGAGCCGACCGGTTTGGGCGTCGCCGACGAGTACACCTCGGCCGAGCGTTACGACGAGGTACGAAACGTCCAGGTCCGCGCGGTCTCGATCGACATCGATACGACGGACAAGCCGGCCTCGGTCAGCGATGCTTACCTCCGGCTGCACCTCCTCTCGCACCGGTTCGTGAAGCCACGCGAAATCGAGCTCGAGGGCATCTTCGGTCAGCTCACCAACGTGGCCTGGACCAGCCTCGGCCCGGTGCCGATCGACGACATCGAACAACTGCGGTGGCGCGTCCGCCGAGACGGGGGCACCCTTGTCGTCGACGGCGTCGACAAGTTCCCGCGAATGACCGACTACGTCATCCCGACCGGCGTTCGCATCGCCGATGCCAGCCGTGTCCGCCTCGGGGCGCACCTTGCCGCGGGGACCACGGTGATGCACGAGGGCTTCGTGAACTTCAATGCCGGCACGCTCGGCACCTCGATGGTGGAAGGCCGCATCTCCGCCGGCGTCGTGGTCGGCGAGGGCAGCGACATCGGCGGCGGCGCATCGATCCAGGGCACCCTGTCGGGCGGCGGCAAGGAACAGGTCACCATCGGCGAGCGCTGCCTGCTCGGAGCCGAGGCCGGGATCGGCATCAGCTTGGGGGACGAGTGCGTCGTCGAAGCGGGTCTGTACGTCACGGCCGGCACGCTCGTGGCCGTGCACGGACCCGAAGGCCTGGAGATCGTGAAGGCCAGGCATCTCAGCGGCGCGAGCGGATTGCTGTATCGCCGCAACAGCCAGTCGGGCGCGGTGGAAGCCTTGCCCCGCTCGGCCAAGTGGGACGGCCTCAACCACCAACTGCACCAGAACTGAGTCGGCAGCGACCGATCGTCAGTCGTCGTTGTTGCGGCAGCGGCCCTTGCGGTCGCGGATGCAATCGGTCGTCGTGGGCGCAACCGTCGTGGGCGCAACCGTCGTGGTCGTGGCCGACTCGGTGGTGGGCGCTGTGGTCGGCTCGGTGGTCGGCTCGGTGGTGGGCTCGGTGGGCTCGACGATCACTGCCTCCGCAACCTGAGGCGGTTGTGGCGCCACCACCGTCGTCGCGGCGCGGCGCTGCTGGGTGGTCTCCGGCGCACTCGAGGACGGCACGATCTCCGGCACGGGTGCGAGCGAAGCCACCTCGGTCGCCAAGGGCGTGGGCGTCGTTGCAACCGATGCAACCGGCACCTCCGGCACGGCCGTGTCCACGATGACGGTGGGGTCGGTCGGGTCGGGCAGGGAGAAGTCGATGCCGACGCCGACGAGTTGCTTCGGTGCCCCGCGGATGTCGTCGACCACCAACGCCAACACGACACCCAGACCGGCCAACAACGCCACCGCACTGATGGCCCGCTGGAGCCCACGGCGCGGATCGTCGAACATCCCACGATCGTACCTTCCCGTCGTGACGTGCTGGTTCGACTCCTGGAAAGGACGCTGAGTAGCTTGCCCGACATGAGTGAACTCGGTTTCGACGGCAAGGTGGCGATCATCACGGGGGCGGGTGGTGGCCTCGGGCGGCAACACGCCCTGTTGCTCGCCTCACGCGGTGCGCTCGTGGTGATCAACGACCTCGGCGGCGCCGTCGATGGCAGCGGCAGCGACAAGGGTGCAGCCGAGCGGGTGGTGGAGGAGATCACGTCGCTCGGCGGCGACGCAGTGGCCGACACCAGCAGCGTCGCCACGCCCGAGGGCGGCAAGGCGATCGTGCAGACCGCCGTCGACGCCTACGGCACGGTCGACATCGTCATCAACAACGCGGGCATCTTGCGCGACAAGGCGTTCCACAACATGGAGCCCGACCTGATGAACCCCGTGTTCGACGTACATCTCAAGGGCGCCTTCCACGTCACCCAGCCCGCCTGGGTGATCATGCGCGAGAAGGGCTACGGCCGCATCATCTCCACCTCGTCGGCTGCCGGCATCTTCGGCAACTTCGGCCAGACCAACTACGGCGCCGCCAAGATGGGTCTCGTCGGGTTCACCCGCGTCCTTGCGGTCGAGGGCGCGAAGTACAACATCAAGGCCAATGCGATCGCACCGCTCGCGCTCACCAGGATGACCGAGACGATCATGGGCGCGCTCGGCGACAAGCTCGATCCGGCCCTCGTGTCTCCGATCGTCACTTATCTGGCCCACGAGGACTGCCCCGTCAGCGGCCAGACCTTCTCGGTCGGCGGCGGCCGCGTGGCCCACGTGTTCATCGCCGAGACGCATGGGTACCACTCGGCGAACCTCACGCCGGAAGCGCTCCGCGACAACTGGGACACGGTCACCGACCAGACCGGCTACGGCACCCCGGCCAACCTGGCGGAAGAGACCGCCATGTTCCTGCCCTTCTTCGCCTGAGCTCCGCCCGACCAAGTGGCTCATGGGCTCGCCGTCCTGACGACTCGGGTGGGCGAGGGGGCGCGACCTATGGTCGGGCCATGATCTCGGTCGATGACTTCCAGGCCACGGCGCGCGACTGGCTGTCCGCGAACCGGGCCGGCGCGCCACGCGACTATGGCGCGATCTGCCCGCCCGACCTGGTGCAGCAGGGCGTGGCGTGGCACCGCACGATGAATGCAGCAGGCTTCACCGGCATCCACTGGCCGGTCGAACACGGCGGCCGCGGGCTCACCCCCGAGCACAACTCGATCTGGATGCTGGAGTGCGCGCTCGCCGGCGTGCCGCCGGTGTTCAACATGGTCGGCCTCGTGCTCACCGGCGGTGCCGTGCTGCGCTTCGGAACACCCGAACAGCAGGCCGAACACCTCGGCCCCACGGCGCGCGCCGATCGGCTGTGGTGTCAGCTGTTCAGCGAACCCGGCGCCGGCAGCGATCTGGGCGGGCTGACCACCAAGGCCGAGCGCGACGGTGACGACTTCATCGTGAACGGTCAGAAGGTGTGGTGCAGCGGCGGGCGGTACAGCGACTGGGGCATCCTGATGGCCCGCACCGATCCCGACGTGAACAAGCACGAGGGCATCTCGTTCTTCCTGTGCCCGATGAACCTGCCTGGCATCGAGATCCGACCGCTCAAACAGATGACCGGCGAGGCCGAGTTCGACGAGGTGTTCTTCACCGACGTGCACCTGCCGGCCGCCAACCTGCTCGGTCCGCTTCACGGCGGCTGGGGCGTCGCGATGGCGGTGCTGACCAGCGAACGGGGCCACATCGGCACCAGCGTGATCGGACTCGAACGGCGCCTCGAGTCGATGGCCCGGCTCGCCGAGGGTCGCGAGCTCGGTGCGGTCGAACGCGACCGGCTCACCCAGCTGATCTCCAAGGGCACCAGCTACAAGGCGATGGCCCAACGTCAGGGGCCGATCGCGTCGACAGCGGCGTCGCTGATGAAGCTCGGCATCACCGAGATGATGTTCGAGACGTCGATGCTCCGCGGCGACCTGACGGGCGTCGGCGCGGCGCTCGACGGGCCCGAGGCCTACGGCATGCTGGCCGCCCCGGGTGGGCGCATCGCCGGCGGCACCAGCCAGGTGCAGCGCAACATCATCGGCGAGCGGTTGCTGGGACTCCCTCGCGAGCCCAAGCCTCAGACGTCGTAAAGTCGCCCCATGTCCAACGACGATCGTGATTTCACCAGCAACGACCGCACGGGTGGCAGCCTCCGGGCAGCCAGCGGGAAGAACGGCATCAGCCCAGCGCTGATCGGCTTCGGCATCGTCGCGGTGCTCGGCCTGATCTTCTTCTTCCAGAACAGCGACCGGGTCGACATCGACCTCTGGGTCTTCGACTGGAACACCACGGTGCGATGGTCGTTGCTCGTGGCGATGTTCATCGGCGTGCTCGCCGACAGGTTCTTCGGGATGTGGTGGCGCCGTCGCGCCCGCAAGAAGGACGTTGTGAAGAAGTCCCGCGCCTGATGCGAGCACCGGAATCCCCCGTCCGGTCCAGCGACGGCGTCGACGTCGCCGTCCACGATCTCGGCGGACACGGCCGAGCACTGCTCATCAGCCATGCCACCGGGTTTCACGGTCGCTGCTACCTGCCGATCGCGGCGTGGCTCGACGATCGCTACCACTCGATCGCGTTCGACTACCGGGGCCACGGCGACACCCCACTGCCCGAAGGGCCCGTGGTCTGGGAGGGATATGGCGACGATGCGTTCGCGATGGCCGAAGCCGTGGCGGCGGCGTCGGGCGAACCAGTCATCGCCTTTGGACACTCGATGGGTGGCGCATGTCTCCTCATGGCGGCACGACGTCGCCCCGACCTGTTCTCGCGGCTCGTCGTGTTCGAACCGATCGTGTTCCCTCCCGAAGGCATCCGCCCGCCCGGCCAGGAGAGTCCACTCGCGGCCGGGGCGCGCCGCCGGCGCGCAGCGTTCCCGAGCTACGACCAGGCGATCGAGAACTTCGCTGCGAAGCCGCCACTCGGCGGGTTCGATCCCGCCGCGCTCCAGGCGTACGTCCGCTTCGGCTTTCGTGAACGCGACGACGGCCAGGTGCACCTCAAGTGCCTCCCCGAGACCGAGGCGCAGACGTACGAAGGCGGCGACGGGCACGGCACCTGGGACACGTTGGCCGAGATCGAGACCCCCGTGCTCGTGATCGGAGGGCGGATCGAACCACAGCAGCCGTCGAGCATCGCCGCCGGTGTGGCCGAGCGATTGCCCCGCGGTACCTACCTCGAACTGCCCGATCGCGACCACTTCGCCCCGATGACGCATCCGGCCGAGATTGCCGTGCTCATCGCCGACTTCCTCGCCCGATCCACGGTTGCGTGAGCCGCACCCGCAGCCGGTGCGGGTGGCGCTCACGGGAGAACACTCCCGTGAGCCGGGCCCGCAGCCGGTGCGGGTGGCGCTCACGGAACCTGGGATCGGACGATGGCGCGCACCCCGTTCGTACACTGCACGTGTGAGCTTCGCCGTCCCCACCAGCTTGTCGCCCAGCAGGGTCGAGGCGTTCACGTCGTGCCCCATGGCCTTTCGGTTCGCCAGCATCGAAAAGCTGCCCGAGCCGCCCAGCATCGCCGCCACCAAGGGATCGATGGTGCACAGGGCGCTCGAGGTGCTGTTCACCCTGCAGTCGCACGAGCGCACCGGCGATGCCGTCCCCCGCTCGTTCCAACAAGCGGTGGCCGAGTTCGCCGACGATCCCGAGTACACCCTGCTCGGCCTCGACGATGCTCAGCAGCAGGCATTCGTCGCCGATGCCTGGACGCTGATGGAGTCGTACCTGTTGATGGAGGACCCCACCCAGATCCGCGACATCGGCCTCGAACTGCGACTCGAGGCCCAGGTGGGCGACCTCACCCTGCGCGGCATCATCGATCGGCTCGAGCTCGGCCCCGACGGCGAACTGATCGTCACCGACTACAAGACGGGTCGGGCCCCTGGGCTGAAGTACGAACAGTCCAAGCTCGGGGGCGTGCACTTCTACTCGTTCCTGTGCGAGTCGGTGCTCGGTCGTCGCCCAGCCGCCATCCGGCTGATGTATCTCCGCTCGGGCGAGACGATCACCGCCATCCCGTCGGAACAGTCGGTCCGGTTCATCACCACCCGCACCACGGCTGTCTGGAAGGCCGTCGAGCGCGCTTGCACCACCCAGGACTTCCGACCCCGGCAGGGCCCGCTCTGCAAGGTCTGCGCCTTCCAGCAGTGGTGTCCTGCGTTCGGTGGCGATCCCGACCTGGCCAAGTTGGAAGCACCGGTCGCCTTCGGGCGCCTCGCACCTGCGTGAGCCGCACGGAGCCACGCATGAGCCACGCATGAACTTGACCGCCCGGGTCGCTTCCTTCGACGAACGAGCCGATCGAGCGCTCGAGCCCTGGCGTGGACGACGCGGCGTCAACCGCATGTTCCATCTGGCCAGTGAGTACGGCGACTTCAGCCTGATCTGGCAGGTCATCGTCGCTGCCTATGGCCTGGGGCTGCGGCGCGATTGGCGCGCGTGGGTGATCTTCGCCGCCCTGATGGGCGCGGAGAGCCTGATCGTCAACCAGGGCATCAAACGCCTGTTCCGACGCACCCGCCCGACCGAGACCGGTGATCCGCGGTTCCAGGTCCGCCGGCCCAGAACGTCCAGCTTCCCCAGCGGGCACGCCTCGTCTGCGTTCTTCGCCGCCACCCTGCTGACGGTGTGGTCGAGCTGGCCCTGGGCGCCGGTGTGGTTCGCCATCGCAGCGGTGGTCGCACTCAGCAGGGCGATCGTGCGGATCCACCACCCGAGCGATGTCGTCGGAGGCATGGTCGTCGGTCTGGTCCTGGCCCAGGCGGCCCTGCTCTCGGGCGCCGCCGATCTCCTGCGGCACTAGCCTGCGACCCCATGGCCGACGCTGTTGAGTTCCCCAAGTTCGACCGCAAGATGAGCGATGCGGAGGGGCTGATGTGGCGGCTCGAGAAGGACCCGCATTTGTCGAGTGCGTTCGCCAACGTGACGATCCTCGATCGCCCGCCTGACTTCGAACGGCTGGTGGCTCGGATGGAACGTGCGACTCACGTCGTCGAGCGTCTTCGCCAACGGGTGCAACCGATGCCGGTGAACCTCACAGCACCGATGTGGGTCGACGACTCGAACTTCGACATCCGCTACCACGTTCGCCACATGGCGCTGCCGAAGCCGGGTTCGATGCGCCAGTTGCTCGACCTCACCAGCCTGATCGCGTGCGATCCGTTCGAACGCACCCGCCCGCTGTGGCAGTTCACCGTGGTCGATGGTCTTCGCGGCGGCCGCTCCGCGCTGGTCGAAAAGATGCACCACACCATCGCCGACGGCGAGACGAGCGTGCAGATGTCGTTGCAGTTCCTCGACTTCGCACGGGACGCTCCCGAGCTGCTGCCGATCGATCCGGCCACGCTTGCGCGCCCCGACGAGACCAACTCGATGCAGGTCAACCAGGACCTGCTCCGCGACATGCTGGCGGGCAGCCTGCGGCTTCCCCTCGGGCTGATCCGCCAGATCAAGGAGCTCCTCTCCGACCCGACCGGCATCCCCGACGCCGGCAACGCAGCGGCCGACACCATACGCGGCGTGATGAGCCAACTGAACGACACCGAACGGGCACACTCGCCGCTGTGGACCGAGCGCTCGTTGCAGCGCGGCATCGAGGTCCTTCGCGCGCCGTTCAACGAGACGAAGTCAGCGGCCAAGAAGCTCGGCGGCACGCTGAACACCGCCTTCCTCACCGCAGCCGCAGAGGCGGCCGGCGCCTACCATCGCGAGCTCGGCCAACCGGTCGACGAGCTCCGAGCCAGCATGGCCGTCAGCACCCGCACC
>JAYSLK010000038.1:0-6049 GCA_043725585.1 Actinomycetota bacterium | reverse complement strand
CTGACTCGTGTGCGGGTTGAAGGCGACGACCGCCTTGGCGCGTGCCCCGCCGGCGCTGGTGCCTACGTGGATGAGCTGCTGCAGAGCATCACGTGCGGTCTCGTCGCTCGCGAACTCGCCGTCGACCGTTCGTCGGGCAGCCACCACCAAGTCGGCGAGCTGGACTGCGGTGGGGGGTGTGGATGCGGTGTCTCGGGCTGACGGTCGGAACTCGAGCGCACCCATCGCTCGGTCGGCTGCATATGCGAGCCGATCGAGCGGGGTGATGCGGTCGGCACTGATGCCCTGCTCGGCCATCCACGCGTTCACCAATGCGTTGCCGAACGCGTCGGGCAGCGCGTCGGCGAGCTGCGCCGGCAATCCGGAGAACGTGGTGCGGGCCAGCTGGGGGAACTGGTAGGGCTCGCGTCGCAGCGCCATGTGGAGCGGCGCGAGCTCGATCCCGGAACGCACCCACTCGGGATCGAACGCGAATGCGTGCCACCCCGTGGATGGGTCGAGTGCGACGGCGCCGACTCGACCGCCCCATGCGCGTACCTCGATGACATCGACGGGGGAGTAGCTCATGGTGTCGGCGCCCGACGGTGCCGCACCCGCGATGGCCCGGGGCGGCGATGTTGCTCCTGCTCGCGCTGGGTCAGCAGCGCCAGCGGATCGAACGGCGTCGAGGGTGGCGTCAGCGTGGTGAGCCACTGCTCGGCCTCGAGCGCGCGCAGGGCCTTCACGAGGGTGGTGGTGGTCGAACCGCGGCCGGTCTCGAGGTTCCGCAGCGCGCCGAGTGACACGTTGGCCAACTCGGCCAACTCGGCGCGGGTGAGCTGGCGGGCCACGCGATGCGCGCGGACGGCGGCGCCGAGTGCTCGTTCCAGTTCGTCGATGGTCGCCATGGTCCCTCCCGGTATCGCCACTCTACCAGATCCTCTGCTGCGATCGAGTTGATGATGATCCTGTGGGTATCAGAAGTCTATTCGTTAAATATTGGAACGACTATAAAGTATACCAAAGTGCATGACGCGATTGAGATGGTTCCTGATGACGATTCAACAGTGGGACATCGGCTGACCGGCGAGATGGGGGACGTGGTCGATCCGGGACTCCGATGGCCACGGCTTCGTGGATATGGTCGCTGTGGTGAAGCGACAGGAGAAGGCGGACCGGGTCGGCGAGATGCTCGAACACCTCTACCCGGAGACACCGATCCCCTTGGATCACGCCGATCCCTACACCTTGTTGGTCGCCGTCGCGCTCTCTGCACAGACCACCGACAAGAAGGTCAACCAGATCACGCCCGCGCTGTTCGCCGCAGCCGACACACCCGAGAAGATGGTGGCACTCGGACAGGATCGCATCCTGGAGTTGATCCGCGAGGTCGGATTGGCGCCCACGAAGGCCAAGAACCTGTGGACCGCGGCCAACCAGATCGTCGATGCTGGCGGCGAGGTGATCCCCGATTGGGTGTTCCTCGAATCCCTCGCAGGCGTGGGTCACAAGACGGCAAGCGTGGTGATGTCGCAGGCCTTCGGTGTGCCGGCATTCGCCGTCGACACGCACATCCACCGTCTGGCGGCACGGTGGGGTCTGTCGAACGGCACCACGGTCGAGCGCACCGAGCGCGACCTGAAGGCGGTGTTCCCGGAGTCGACCTGGATCGCCCGTCACCTCCAGATCATCTTCTTCGGACGCGAGCACTGTCCGGCGCTGCGCCACGACCTCACCGCCTGCCCGATCTGCGGCTGGGCGGCTACCAAGAAACGCGTGCGGTCGGAGATGGGCTGACCGCGGCGGACGCTCGGGCAGCGGCAGACGAACGTTCTGCCTGGCGGCGATGCCTCCAACACGGCGTCCTTCCACCGGCAACGGGCAAGATGCGCACATGCATGCCGATCTCTCCACGCTGTTCGACCTGACCGGGCGCACCGCCATCGTGACGGGTGGCTCGCGGGGCCTGGGCCGAGCGATGGCCCTCGGCTTTGCCAAGGCCGGCGCCAACGTGGTGATCGCCAGCCGCAAGCTCGAGTCGTGCCAGGCCGTCGTCGCGGAGGTCGAGGCGTTGGGCGCGCATGGACTCGCCGTCGCCACACGCATGCAGGAGCCAGATGACGTCGCCGCCCTCGTCGCGGCAACCCTCGAGCGGTTCGATGGCATCTCGATCGTGGTGAACAACGCAGCCACCGTGCTCGACCGGCCGCTCGACGGGGTGGAGCCGAGCACGTTCGCGGGTGCGTTCAGCACCAACCTGCTCGCACCGATGCTGCTCGTGCAGGCAGCGCGTCCGCATCTCGCCGCCAGTGGTCACGGAGCGGTGCTGAACATCATCTCGATCGCGGCCGATCGTGCCACGCCGAACCGCTACTACTACCCGCCGGTGAAAGCTGCCCTCGCGCAGGTGACGCTCACGATGGCCCGCGATCTGGCGAGTGAGCACATCCGCGTGAACGCGATCTCGCCGGGCACGTTTCGCACCGACATGGTCACGAAGGCCTTCGACGACCGCACCCTCGACGTGGTGGCACGGAGCACGCCGCTGGGACGCATCGGCGATCCCGAGGAGATCGTCGGCCCAGCGCTCCTGCTGTGCAGCGACGCCGGCTCGTTCCTCACGGGCGTCGTGCTCACCGCAGACGGCGGCACAACCACCTGACGCCCCGCGATGAGAGATGAGTGCCGGTGGCGCCCCGATCTCTCATCAACGTCACGTGGTCGAGGCAGGCGATGAGGGATGCGGGCGGGAGGGCCACTCATCTCTCATCGCGAGGTGTGTGTGGGGTTGATCGGGGCGGCGGTCGGCGGGTGAGATCGGCGCATCCTGGTCATGGGGTAGACATTCGGGTCATGGCCACCTACACGCTTCCCGATCTCGCCTATGACCCGTCGGCGCTCGAGCCCCACCTCGCGGCACGCATCGTCGAGCTGCATCACGGCAAGCACCATCGGACGTACGTCGATGGTGCCAACGCCACGCTCGACAAGCTCGCCGGGGCTCGTGAGGCGGGCGACTACGGCTCGCTCGTCGGGTTGCAGAAGACGCTTGCGTTTCACGTCGCCGGCCATGTGTTGCACTCGATCTACTGGACGAACCTCGGTCCGGACGGCGGCGACAAGCCGACCGGAGACCTCGCTGCGGCGATCGATGATCAGTTCGGTTCGTTCGATGCGTTTCGTGCGCACATGACGCAGGCGACGGTGTCGGTGCAGGGTTCGGGATGGTCGGCGCTCGTGCGCGAGCCCATCAGCGGCAAGCTGCTGGTCGAGCAGATCGAGGATCATCAGGACCACACGATCCTCGGCATCACCCCACTGCTCTGCATCGATGCCTGGGAACACGCCTACTACCTGCAGTACGAGAACCGCCGCGCCGACTACGCCGACGCGATCTGGAACGTGATCCGCTGGGACGATGTCGCAGCGAGGTTCGCTGCCGCCCGAGGCTGACCGCCGCGAGCACGACCGACGAGGCCGCCGCCGGACGGCGGGACGTCAGAGCAGCTTCTCCACCGCGACCGGCAGCCGGATCTTCCAGTTGGGGTGATCGTTCTGTCCGGGCATGTTCGGTTGCTCTGCGGCGACCGCGAGGTCGTCGGTGGTCACGAGCCGAAGTCTCGACGACCCGGCCAGCAGAGCTGCGTTCGCCTGGCTCGCGGCGTCCGCCGATGAGGTGGCCGTCGGTGCGGCGGCGATCAGACGGGCGAGCACCTCGTCGTCGGCGAACTCAGCAGACGCCGCACGCGACCACACCCCTGCGATCGTGGGGAGGTCGTGGGTGGTGACGGTGGCGAGCGCGGAAACCGGCCAGGCGCCCGGCGGTTCGTCCTCGAACCACAACACCTTGGTGCCGGCGATGCCCCGCGCGTCGAGCATCTCGCGCACGTCGGTCTCGACTGTGCCCAGATCTTCACCCACGACGAAGGCGCCGGCACGAGTGGCTTCGAGGCAGATGATGGCGAGCAGTTCCTCAGCGGGGAACCGCACGTAGGCGCCCTGCTGGGGAGAGCCGCCCGCAGGCACCCAGTACTGGCGGAAGAGGCCCATCACATGATCGATACGCAAGGCATGCACGCCTCGCAACGCAGCGCGCACGGTCTCGATGAACGGCTCGTACGCCGCGGCGCGCAGCTTCCAGGGCACGAACGGTGGGATGCCCCACTCCTGGCCGGCGGTGTTGAACTTGTCGGGAGGTGCGCCGATGCGCATGTCCAGCGCGAGCAGGTCGCGGTACTGAAAGGCGTCAGCTCCATTCGGCGAGAAGCCCACCGCGAGGTCGCCGATCACCTGGACCCCGGTGGCCGCGACATCGGCCAACTGTGCTGCGATTCGCGTTTGCAACCACTCGTGAAACCGCGCCCGGTACTGCCAGTCCTCGTCGGCTTCGATCGCGCCGAGATCGGTCGGCCAGAGACGCCAGTCGCTCAGGAGGATGTCGCAATGCGCATTCCACTTCGCCACGTTCGACGGCTGGAGGTTCGGCTCGTCGACGGCATCGAACTCGGATTCCAGCAGCGCCCGCTTGGCGATCCACACCTCATCGCGGTCGATCAGGTCGTCCGGCCGGCAACGCAACCGATCGGGCACCTGGGCGTCGATCGACAACAACATCGGGTTCCACGCCCTGCGGCTGCTGGGGTAGTACGGGCTGGCCTCCTGCGGCAGCGACGGGGCCGGCTGATGCAGCGGGCTCACGAGCACCGCACGCCCGCCGGCCGCGATCACCCGCTCGGCGAGCGTCCGCAGGTCGCGGAGATCGCCGATGCCCCACGAGCGATCGCTCCACAGCGCGTAGATCTGGGCGGCGACGCCCCAGCCCTCCGGGATCTCGGGGCAGCGCTCGGGATGCACGATGAGCCTGGTCGCCGGGCTGCCGTCGACGGGAACGAGGTCGTGGTAGCCCGCGGGAACGTGCTCATCGAGTTCGTCGATGCGCCCCCACGATGTGCCGTCCTCGAGCGTCAGCTCGCACGCGTTCCACAATCGGTGACGGCTGCCCTCGGCCACGAACCAGACCGGGGTGGCGACCTGCGGCCGGCCCATCGCTGCACGGATCCGGTCGCGAACGTCGGGGTCGGTCGGGTGCCAAACTCCGCCGACATCGTGATAGCCCTCGGTGATACCCCATTCGTCCACCCCTCCATCGTGGCAGGCCAGGGGGGTGGCGGACCGGATCGCCCGAGGACTGACTCGGGTCAGCCCGGCGTGCCACCCGGATCACCCTGGCATCGGCGAGGGAGGCCCGGCCTACACTTGCTGCCGCATGGGCAAGCGGATCATCGAGCGGCGGTTGCGCAAGACGGCCGACCGGGTTCGCGTCCTCCGCAACGAGCTCGAGGTGCTCGATGAACAGCTGATCCACCTTCGTGATGACGCGGCCGATGCCGAGCTGCGAGCCCTGGTGTCGGAGTCGCCGGTCGGGAGCGAGCCGAGGCAGGCTCGCGCCCACGCAGATGCCATCGCCAAGCACCGCACACACGTGATCGACGAGATCCATCGCCTGGAGCAGACCCAGGACCGTCTCCTCGATCAGCTCAACCTGTCGCTCTGATCGCACCGTCTGGCGCGATCGCACCCCACCGCCTGCTTGAATGACGTCTGCCGAAGACGCGCAGGCGCGACGTTCGACCCGGTGTTCGACCAGATGTTCGACCAGGTGTTTGCCCCGATGTTGAAAGGACGCCATTCGTGACCATCCGTGTGGTGATCGCCGAAGACGAAGCAATCATCCGTCTCGATTTGCGCGAGACCCTCGAGGAAGAGGGCTACGACGTCGTCGGCGAGACCGGCCGAGGCGACGATGCGGTCACCCTTGTACGCGATCTGCGCCCTGATCTGGCCATCCTCGACATCAAGATGCCCGGCATGGACGGCCTCGAAGCCGCCCGGATCATCGGCAGCGAGAAGATCTGTGGCGTGCTGATGCTCACCGCATTCAGCCAGCGCGAAGTCGTCGAGGAGGCCCGCGATGCCGGTGCTCTGGCGTACCTCGTGAAGCCGTACCAGAAGAGCGACCTGATCCCGGCGATCGAGGTCGCGATCGGTCGCTTCCGTGAGCTGCAGCACC
>JAYSLK010000037.1:0-4989 GCA_043725585.1 Actinomycetota bacterium | reverse complement strand
AGTCGACCTCCATCATGATCTCGCCGGCCGCGGACCCACCATGATCTGGGGCCACGGGCTGACCAGCAGCCGCAGTCGTGAGGACGAGATGCGCCTCGTCGACTGGGTTCGCGTGCGCGAGCACGCCGCCGTGTTGCGCTACGACGCACGCGGTCACGGCGAGTCCGGCTCGACCGCCGACCCTGGCGACTACCACTGGCGATCTCTCGGCCACGACCAGCTGGCACTCGCCGACGCTCTCGGCATCGAGCGCTACATCGCCGGTGGCGCATCCATGGGTTGTGCCACCGCGCTCCACGCAACGGCACTCGCACCCGAACGAGTGTCAGCCCTCGTGCTCGCCATCCCACCCACTGCCTGGGCCACGCGTGCAGCGCAGCAACAGAACTACCAGATCACCGCTCATTTGGTCGAACGCGGTGAGTTCGATGTGCTCGTCGCAGGGTCGCGGGCCACGCCGTCTCCCGACCCGCTGGTGGACGTACCGGATTGGAAGGACGGGTTCGAGCAGATGATCCGCACCACCGACCCCGTGCGTCTTGCGCGAATCTTCCGTGGCGCCGCGATGACCGATCTGCCCGAGCAGGAGGCAATCTCCGCGATCGACGTGCCCACGTTGATCCTGTGTTGGACCGGAGACGCCGGTCACCCGTTCTCCACGGCCGAACGCCTCGCTGAGTTGATTCCCAACTCGCACATCTCGGTCGCGAGCACCTTCGACCAGCTGTCTCGTTGGACCGACACGATCAACTCGTTCATCGACTCACTCCGCTGAGGGTCAGCCGACCCGCGGTGGGCGGCCGTCGCGGCGGGGACCACCCGACGCGATGAGAGATGAGTGCGGCACAGCCACTCATCTCTCATCGCGAATCGGGCAGGGCACGGTTGGGAGCACGTCGGTGCCGAACATCGAGATCGTTGCGTGCAGTTCGGCTTCCGGGATGCCACCCATGTCGAACATCACCAGGTGGGTATCGAGGTGCCACAGCTCACGCAGTTCACCCATCCGGTGCTGCACCTCCGCCGGGCTGCCGCACAGCGTAAGGTTGGCCACGGTGGACTCGAAGTCGAATGGCGGCATGGTGAGACCCATCCCTCTGCCGATCAGATCCTGTACCCACGTCATGTAGGCGGTGTAGCGCGGTTGCCAAGTGGACCGTGCGTACGGTGAGGTGGCTGCCACGTGGCAGTGGCTCACGCATCCGATGAGCGCAGTCGAGCGATCGCGACCCGCAGCCTCCCAGCAGGAAAGGGAGTGGTCGACCACGGGGACGAAGGCCTCGGGGGTGCCGAACACGGTGGGCAGCATGAGCCAGAGGCCCAGGCGGGCGGCCAACTCGACCGACAAACGCGAGCCCGCCCCGAGCCACATCGGCGGCCGCGGCGTCTTGCATCGGCCGTGGCAACACCTCGATCCCGTCGAGCGAGGCACGATGATGCCCGCTCCGCGTGACCGGATCCGTCAGATGATCTCCTAGCGAGAACAAACCGACGTGCACGCCGGCACCGTAGCAACGGAGAGATCCAGCGACGTTCGGCGCCAGGTGCACACCGGTTCGCCGAACGAGCGCGATGAGACATGAGGGCGCCACCGCCACTCATCTCTCATCGCCGGGGTGGGGTCAGGTGGCGAGGGCGGCTTTCACCTGGGCGGCGATCTTGGCGCCGTCGGCCGAGGTGCCGGCCTTGGCGCGCACCGCGCTCACCACGCGACCCATCGCCTTCATGCCCGTGGCGCCGTCGGCCGCAGCGCCCGCGATCTCCGCAGCCACCAACTGCGCCAGTTCGTCGTCGGTGAGGGCAGCGGGAAGGTAGGCCTCCAACACCGCTGCCTCGGCGCGCTCGCTCGCAGCCTTGTCGGGGCGGCCCGCCGTCTCGAACGCGTCGGCGGTCTCGTGGTGCTTGCGCACCTCGACGGCCAACTCGGCCAGCACCTGTTCGTCACCCAGTTCGACTACTTCCGCACCGGCCGTCTCGACGACGGAGATGGCCGCCAGCGCCTGACGCAAGGCCGACAGCGCCACCTGGTCGCGCGCCTTCATCGCCGTGGTGAGTGCTGTCTTCATGTCGGATTTCACGGTCATGTCTGAACGTCCTCGATCGGGGAGTGTGAGCGGATCTGGCTGCGGAGCGACGACACCCAGTCGTCGGCCTCGCGCCACCGGAGGTCGGCGTGCTCGCGGGCCTGGTGCGCATGCGCGCCCGCTGCCGGATACGAACCGAGGAACTTCACCTGGCCCTGCTTGGCGCGCAGCGCGCGCATCGCATCGGCAACCAGCTCGTCGGAGACATGGCCATCGGCATAGACGATGAAGCAGTAGTCGCCAAGCCCACCGTCCTTGGTCGGTCGCGACAGCAGGTTCGACAGGTTGATCCGACGCGCCGCGAACTCCTGCAGGATCGAGATCAACGAGCCCGGCTCGTCGGCACGCTGATAGATCACGAGCGCAGTGCGATCGTGACCTGTGCGGGCCGGCACCCCCTCGCGAGCCACCACCACGAAGCGGGTCTGGTTACCCGGATGATCGGCGATGTCGTGCACCAGGATGTCGAGGCCGTACAGCGCGGCGGCGGTGTGCGGCGCGACCGCCGCATGGCCCACACCGAGCTCGCTCGCCAGTCGGGCGCCCTCGGCGGTCGAGTTCGCCGCTCGCAACTCGGCCTGACCGACGGTGTTGCGCAAGAACGCGTGGCACTGAGCCGTCGCCACCGGGATGGACAGCACCACCTTCACATCATCGATCGACGTGCCGTTCGGTGCCATCAGGCAGTGTTCGATGTCGAGCACCACCTCACGTTGGATGAGCAGATCGTGGCTGAATGCGAGCTCGTCCTGCGACAGGTTCACCATGCCCTCGATCGAGTTCTCGATTGCGACGAATCCCAGATCGACCTCGCCGCTCTCGACGGCATCGAGCACGTCGGGCATGGTGCGGAACAGCACGAACTCGCCCTGCGCGAGATCTGGCTGTGATTTCAGCGCCTGCTCGGTGAAGGTGCCGAGTGGGCCCAGGAACCCGATGCGTGTCATGGATCACAGGCTACGGGGTGGCCTTCGACGATCTCGGCAGGCTTTCCGGGCGGGGGGTGTGCCGCCGCGGGTGTACCGAGCTCAGCCCAGAACACTCGTGACGAACTCCTCGATGCCGTTCCGACCGAGCTCGCCCGATGAACGGCCGAGCACGGTGCCGTCTGCGCCGATGATCACGCTGAACGGGAAACCGGACACGCCGAACGCGATCGCGGCCTGGTTGTCCTCGCTGTCGGCGATGACCGGCCAGTCCCAGTTCATCTTCGGGATCCACTCCGACGGCGGGTAGTTGTCGCGGTCGGGAGCCACGGCGGTGGTGATCGCGATGACCTGCAGGCCCTCCGGCACACCACCGGCGTCGCGCCACGCGAGCAACTCGGGGATCTCGCGGTTGCAGTGCGGGCACCAATGCGCCAGGAACACCAACATCACCGGGCCCGCGCACGGGTCGACCGCGACGGGGGTGCCATCGAAGCCGAAGCCCGACAACAGCGGTGCCGGTGCACCGACCGCAGGGTCGGCGCCGTCGGGCTTGGACACGAGCGGCGTGCCCTCGACGGTGACCGGCCACACCTCTGCGACCTGCGCGTCCGGCGACTTCGGGCCGGCGGTGGGGCCGCCGTTCGAACAGTCGAGAACGCCTGACGTGGGCGCGGTGCCGCCAGCCGAGGTGGGCACGGTGCTGCCCACGGTGAGCTCGTCGTCGTCGCCCGAGCTGAGAACTGCAATGCCGGCCGCGAGCACGACGACCGCTGCGAGGCCGACCCAGAGCCACAGCAGTCGCGGCTTCGAGGTCGACTCAGCGCCCGTCGGGGGGTCAGCGCGCAGTGAGGTCGGTCGAGTTGGTTTGTTCGCCATGGGGGTCCTCCAGGTGACCGTTGTGGGAGGTGAGCAGGGTCAAGGCCAGGATGGCAGCAAAACCGCAGAGCGCAGAGAACGACAAGGTGACGAAGCCGAACTCGCGGTACCAGATCGTGGTGCACGGCACCGAGATGTCGCACGCGCTCGACTCGAGTTGCGGGTTCCACTCCAGCACGTAGTGATACGTCGACACGATGACGCCGAGTCCGGCCAGTGGGGCCACATACCACCGGACGTGGGGGTCGCGGCGAACTGCGCCGACGAGCAGCACGATGGCTGCGCCGTACATGCAGATGCGCTGATACCAGCACAGCTTGCACGGCACGAAGTTCTCGACCTCGCTGAACCACAGGCTGCCACCCATCGCAGTCGCGGCCACCGCGAACGCCAGCCACCGCGAGACTGCGCCGAGCTGGGCGAGCACGGGGCGGCCCGCAGGAAGAAGCCGCATTGTCACGATCGCGATCGCTCCACCGCCCGCCACCAGGGCAAGCAGAGAGAAGAACCGTTCAATGGCCGAGAGCGACATCGCCGCCATTCTGTCGCCGCTCGCCGGGGAACCGGACGCGGGGCGAACGGCACCACGGGCAGACGGGACCCTCGGCCCGGCCGCGGCGGGCGAACGAGGTCACCGGGCTCGACGCTGGCATGATGCAGCACGTGATCCCGGCAATCGTCGACACCCGTGCGTTTCGCGACCTGCAACGCGCCCACACCACAGCAGGCGAACTGGTGCTCGCCGACGTGCGCTGGTACCTCGATGGGCGCGATGGTCGGGCGTCCTACGAGTCCGGTCACCTTCCGGGTGCGGTGTGGGTCGACCTCGACCGTCATCTCGCCGCGCACGACGCTTCCGCGACCGAGGGCCGGCACCCGTTCCCCACCGACGCTGCGTTCGCCGACGCCATGAGCTCGCTCGGCATCGGCGACAACACCGTGGTGATCGCATACGACGACACCGGTGGTCTGACGGCCGGCCGCTTGGTGGTGATGCTGCGCATGCTCGGCCACCGCGCCGCGGTGCTCGACGGGGGCATGAACGCCTGGGTGGCCGACGGCGGCGAACTGGAGCAGGGTTGGGTCGCTCCGTCGACCGC
>JAYSLK010000036.1:0-2110 GCA_043725585.1 Actinomycetota bacterium | reverse complement strand
TGCCAGTCGACGATCGACAGGTTGTCGTACACGTCGAGCATCGCCTCGATCACGTCGTTCACCTCGCGCATCTGGTCGCGGTGCTCGCTGACGGTCACCAGCACCACCGGCGAACCATCGAAGTCGTTGACGATCCGGTTGAGAAACTTGAGGTACTGATTCGCATCGTTGCCGTAGTTGGTGCCGAGGAACACCAGGCCGGCGTCCCAGCCGGCGTCGCCTCGCGCCTGCATCACATCGACGCCGAAGTCGATGCCGCGGCTCACCTCGGCCTCGATCTCCACCTCCCAACCGAGCGGCACGAGGGCTGCGCACATGGTGTTGCTGTACCGCTTCGACGTGGAGGCCAGGATGGAATCGCCGATCATCAGGATCCGGTTGCCAGGCGCGACGAACGCGGTGGTGGTCGGGGCAGGCTCCTCCGTCGTGTCCGGCACCGTGCTCGCGACGACGTCGGTCGTCCACACGGCAGGCAGCGGTGCGGGCAGTGCTCCGATCCCGACCGTCGCAACCGTCGGCGGTGCCGTCGTGTCGGTGCCCTCGGCCATGGCCCCGCAGCCCGTCAGACCGGCCGTCACACCTGCGCCCAGACAGAGCGCGGCCGAGGCTCTCAGGGCGCGAGTCGCGCGAACGTGGCCATGGCGGGGGGACATGAACTGACCATTGCAGTCGCGGAGCGCGGGCAACGCAAGTCACCCGCGCTCTTCGACAACGACTTCGACCACTCGAGACGGCCGGTTGACGGCGACGTGAGACTCAGGCGAGCCTCACGTTTCTCGCGTGTCAGCGAACCTTGAGGGCGTCGCGGATCTCGGTGAGCAGGTCGACCTCGCTCGGGCCGGCCGGCGCGGCTTCGGCCGACTTCTTCATGTTGTTGTAGGCCTTGATGATCGCGAACAACACCAGACCGGTGAGCACGAGGGCGATGAACGCGGTGATGACCTGGCCGACCTCGAGGTACGTCCCCTTCACCTCGCTACCGTCTGCAAGCGTCTGCACCTTCGAGGAGATCTTGATCCGTACCTCGTCGAAGTTCGGCTTGCCGAAGATTGCGGCGACGAGGTTCATCATGATCCCATCGGTGAACGCGGCGATGACGCGACCGATCGCGCCTGCCAAGATGACGGCGACGGCCAGTTCGATCATGTTGCCGCCGGCGATGAAGTCCTTGAACTCCTTGGCGAGATTTTTCATGTATGTGCTCCCTTGCGTAGGCCGGGTGGTCGCCGATTCGATCGACCCCTGGTGATTGCTTTCGTTCTCTCCCGACCGGAATTCAAGCAGGTCTGCGAGGACGTCCTGTTCCGACTCGTCGAACGCCCGTTTCGTCGCGCGATCTCGCGGCGAAGTTTTCCGTCGCACCGATCGCGAGGCGCGGTGGCGACCCTCACCGAGCGCGGAGCAGTAACGTCGGTCAGCGATGGCTCCCGACCAGTACGACCTCGTGATCGTCGGGATGGGGTCGGCCGGGAAGGCCGCTGCGGAGTTCGCCACGACGCTCGAGCTCCGAGTCGCCGCCGTCGAACGCGCTCAGGTGGGCGGCGAGTGCCTGTGGACCGGAGGTGTCCCGTCGAAGGCGCTGCTGGCCGCGGCAAAGGTCGCCCATGCCATCCGTCACGCCGACCGGTTCGGCATCGCTGCATCGGAACCGCTGATCGATCTGGCCCAGGTGTGGCATCGGGTGCGCGAGGTGCAGACCTCGATCGCAGCCACCGACGATCACCCGGATCGATACGCGGCCATGGGGCTCGAGATCGTGTACGGCGACGCGAGGCTCACCGGTCCCAACGAGGTCACCGTCACCCCTCGGCCCGTCGCGTCCTCCGCCTCGGCGCTCGCTGCGACCGAACGCGTGCTCCAGACACGGTTCGTGCTGCTGTGCACCGGTAGTCGGCCGGCGTTCCCCGACCTGCCGGGCCTCGACGACGCCGAACCGCTCACCAACGAAACCCTGTTCGCGCTGCAGCGACCGCCATCGAACGCGATCGTGCTGGGCGGCGGACCGATGGGCGTCGAGCTCGCCCAGGCGTTCGCGCGCCTCGGCATCCAGGTCTCGCTCGTGCACGACGGTCCACGGCTGCTCCCCCGCGACGAGCAGAGCTTGGTGTCG
>JAYSLK010000035.1:0-4848 GCA_043725585.1 Actinomycetota bacterium | reverse complement strand
CCCGCAGCGCCCAACGCTTCGGCCTCGGCGGTCATGTGCACCGAGTGCGCCGTGTCGTTGGTGCCGGTGCCGGCGATCACCGGGATGCTGACGGCTTCGATCACTGCGCCGAACAGCGACAGCCGTTCGTCGTCGGTGAGCACCGGCGACTCGCCCGTCGTGCCGGCGACGACGATGCCGTCGTTGCCCTGGTCCTGCAGGTACCGAGCGAGCGAGCGGGCGACGTCGAGATCGAGCCGCCCATCCGCACCGAACGGCGTGACCATCGCCGTGAGCACCCGACCGAAGCGTGCCATCAGAACGACCCTTCGGCGGTGCGGTCGATGCCCTGGGTGAGGATGAGATCTTCGTGCAGCTCCATCCACACATCGTGGTAGCTGCCGCACATGACGCCCGTGAACATATTCGTTTCACCGGCGACCACGCGCTGGCACGTCGATGCCAGCCTGGGGCCGTATGCGTGCAGTCGTTCGAGCACGACGGCCATCGCGGCCACCGCCGGGACCGCCTCGTCGTTGAGCGCGACCAGCCGCTGGACGACCTCTGCGTCGTAGGCAGCATCGGTGTGGTCGTTCGGAGCGCCATCTCTGAGCTGCCAGTCACCGCACAGCGTCTTGAACCGCTCGTTGATGCCGAGGAACGACTGATACCGATCGTGCATCTTCTCGGCGATGTGCAGATGGCCGACGTCGGCGACGAGCGCCGTCTTGTGCTCCTCACGGCCCACAGGGGTGAGCTGCCACAGCTGACGCGCCTCTCGGAACATGGCCCATTCTCGAGCGAGCAGGTCGGCGAGGTGCACCTCCACCACGGAGACCGGCAAGTCGGCGACCTCCGCGACGGTTTCGAGCTTGGCGAAGCCCTTGATGCGCAACGCGTGGAACGTACGGAAGAACGGATCTGAGTGCAGCGACATACAGAACACGACTCTAGCGATGCACTCGTCGGGGCGACCCATGCGCACGGCCGACGTCCGTCGCCGAACATCGCAAACTCCGGTTCCACACGGGAGGGCTTTCCGTCGGGGTCGGGGGATCACCACGGACGAACCATCATGAGCGTCATCGAGCACGAGCCCGCAGGCATGGCCGACAAGGGTCTGAAGGGAGGTTCTCTCGGTCTGGTCGCGGTGATCGTGATCGGCGAGTACTCATCGGTGAAGCCGAGCCTGTCGTGGATGTCGCCATCGGGGCTTTCGGCCAGGGGCACCACCGCCGGGCTCGTGGTGGCGGTGTTCATCTACTGGGGTTGGGACACGTGTGCGTCGGTGAACGAAGAGGCCAAGGACTCAGCCACGACGCCTGGCCGCGCCGCCGTCTTCAGCACGCTGATCCTGCTCGCCATCTACCTCATCGTCACGTACGGAGCCGTCCCGCTGCTCGGCCCACAGTTCGTGACCGACAACGCTGACAAGGCGCTGTTCCAACTCGGCAAGGCGGCGCTGCCCGACTGGATGGTGAGGCTGCTCGTCATCTCGATCCTCACGTCGGCTGCAGCGTCGTGCCAGGCGACCATCCTGCCGGCCACTCGCACGATGCTGTCGATGGGCTCACACGGCGCGGCGCCGCCCAAGCTCGCCCAGATCGATCGCAAGCGACTCACCCCCGACTTCAGCACCTGGCGCTTCGGCGTCGGATCGATCGCCTGGTACCTGCTGCTGGTGATCATCAGCAACAACACCGACACCGATGCCTACAGCGCATCGATCGCCGCGGTCGGCATGGCGATCGCGGTGTACTACGGCCTGTCAGGAATCTCGTGCATCGTGTACTACCGCCGCTTCTTGACGAAGACCGCGAAGAACAGCTTCCTGATCGGCGTGCTCCCCGGTTTCGGAGGCATCGGCCGCGGGCCGATGCGAGGCGCGTTGCTCGGCAGCATCACCTACGAGATCGTGCACCGTTCGCCGCTGCCTGTGGTGGTCGTGCCGGAACCCGACGAGGAGTGATCACTCCCCCGCGACGGGGACGGGAGCCTGCACCTCGCCACTGGTGTCGAGTGCGAACGAGGTGTACTCCTCACCCGTGTCGGCCCAGTCCTCGAACTGGATGACGTTCATCTCCTCGAATCGGTGACGCAGCCACTTGTCGTTGCGATCGAGCAGGCCGAGCTTCTTGCAGTTCGGCACGATCTTGGAAAACAGCATCGACTGGAACAGGCCCCGAGTGGGGTCGGCCAGCACCATCGGCGCGATGTCCCTCACGTTCACGCCCATCCGCTCCCACACCTCCTGGCTCATGAACCGGTCGCGCATGCGCACCGCAGCCTCGAAGGCGAACTCCTGACGATCCTTCATCTCGGCATCGGTCATGCCGTCGTAGACCTCTTTCAGGCTGAGCACGCCGAAGGCCACGTGGCGCGCCTCGTCGCTCATCACGTAGCGGAGCAACTGCTTCAGCAGCGGCTCGCTCGTGGTCTGGTGGAGGAAGCCGAACGCTGCGAGGGCCAGGCCCTCCACCATCACCTGCATGCCCAGGTACGTCATGTCCCAGCGGCTGTCGTTGACGATGTCGTCGAGCAACATCCGCAGGTGGGCGTTCACGTGATACCCGCCGCCGAGCTTCTCCTCGAGGTAGCGGGCGAACACCTCGACGTGGCGTGCCTCGTCGACCACCTGGGTGGCTGCGTAGAGCTTGGCGTCGTACCACGGCACGGTCTCGACGATCTTGGCGGTGCAGATGAGAGCACCCTGCTCGCCGTGCAGGAACTGGCTGAGCGTCCAGTTGCGGCTCTCGATGCCGAACGCGAGCCACTCCTTCTCCTTCCACTTCTCGACCGCGGGGCCGATGTAGACGTTCGGGTCGAAGCCGGTGCCGAGAACGGCTTGGTCGTTGGCGACCGTGCGTTCCACGTCGACCTCGGTGCTCCACGGCAGATCGGTGGCACCGTTCCACTGGCCCGTCTTGGCCTTCTCGTACAGCTTGCGCAGCGCCGGGCGCGTCAGGGAGTAGTCCCACGTGAAGATCGCGTCGGCGTTGTCCTTCACGACGTGCTCGACCTCGGTGGGGTCGGTGCCGGCGATGGCCAGGATCGCGTCGATGTCGTTGATCTCGGCGCGACCGAGGATGTCGGCGTTGGTGTTGAAGTCGATGCTCATGCAGGGCTCCTGATGAAAGTGTGTTCGGGGGATGTTCGGGGGATGTTCGGGGGTGTCGTCGGATCAGTACGGGACGGCAGGAGGCGCGAACGTCGGCAGGACGTGCGTGGTGATGAACGCCCGCGCCGAGGCTTCGTCGCCGAGATCGACGTGTTCCGACGGCGCCAGGAAGTACGAGATGACCAGACGTGCGAGCAGATCGACGAGACGCTGTGCATGTGCCCGGTCGAGGTAGGGCTCCACCTTGCCGGCGAGGAACAACGAGGCCATCCGGATGATCCGCGGCAGTCCCTGCACGGTGAGGTTGCTCAGGGTGTCGCCCGGCTCCGACGCGAGCATGATGGCGAGGTGTTCGTCGGTGCGCAGCTCGGTCGTGGCGTACACCACGGTGCGCACGAGCAGCTCCTCCAGCTCGTGAGTGCCCTCGATGTGCGCGCTGAGCCCGGTGAAGAACTCCTCCAGCTCGTGCACACGAAGTGCGTCGAACAGCACGTCCTTGCCACCCGGGAACATCCGATACAAGGTGGCCCTCGAGACACCGGCTTCGGCGGCGATGTCGTCGATGGTCACCTTGGCGATGCCCCATCGCGCACAGCACGACTTGGTGGCGTCCAGCACGCGGAGCTCTGTCGGGGTCACGTCTGAGACGATAAGACACTATTCGTCTCACCGTCAAGGCCGAAGAAGACCGCTGCTCGAATCCCGACCTTACAGGTCGGGTTTCGAGGGGCTCTGGTATCATCGTCGCCTCAGCGTGAACACCTGAACAGGAGCACTTTCAACATGCGCACACCCACCAAACGGTTCGCTCTCTCGGCGATCGTCGTCGGCACTCTGGTGCTGGCGGCTTGCGGAGACGATGCCGTCGAGACGACCGACACGGATGCACCCGCAGCCACCGAGGCACCCGGGACGACCGCCCTCGACACCAGCGCCGACCCCAAGGCATGCGCCCAGGGCAACACGATCACCGATGGCGTGCTCACCATCGCGACGGGCGAGCCGGCGTTCCCGCCGTACGTCATCAACGACGCCACCCCCGAGGACGGCCAAGGCTTCGAGGCAGCTGTCGCGATGGCCGTCGCCAAGGAGCTCGGATTCGAAGGCGCAGCGGTCACCTGGACGCGCACCCCCTTCGACGCTGCGATCTCGCCTGGCCCGAAGGAGTTCGACTTCAACCTCCAGCAGTACACGATCACATCGGAGCGCGCCCAGGTCGTCGACTTCAGCGACGGGTACTACTCCGCCGCGCAGGCCGTGTTCGGCTTCGCCGACTCACCCGCCGCCGCGGCCAAGACGATCGCCGATCTGAAGGGTCTGAACATCGGCGTCGCTGCCGGCACCACGAGCATCGCCTACGTCGAAGACACCATCCAGCCCGACGCGGAGGTGCAGGTCTTCAACGACAATGCGGCGGCGAAGATCGCCCTCGAGTCGAAGCAGATCGACGCGATCGTCAGCGACCTGCCGACCGCTTTGTTCGTCACGGCCGTCGAGATCGAAGGCACCAAGGTCTTCGGTCAGATCGAGGGCAGCGGAACCGACGAGTTCGGCCTGCTGCTCGCCAAGGACAGCGCACTCACCGCGTGCGTGAACATCGCGTTGGCCAACCTCAAGGCCAGCGGCCAGCTCGACCAGATCAGCACGACCTGGATGTCGGAGTACACCGAGGCCCCGATCATCACCGCCGGCTGAGTCGCCGATCCCTCGTCCACCGACGATCGATTCGACGAATCGTCCGATGACCCAGC
>JAYSLK010000034.1:0-5009 GCA_043725585.1 Actinomycetota bacterium | reverse complement strand
CCGTCGCTCCGGACCTCGAACACCTCTGGGGCCACCTGCATGCACGCCCCCGTGGACGCACAGACATCGAAATCGACGGACACCTTCATCGTGTTCTCCACCTTTGTTCCTGCCTCGTCAGGAATCGTCGTCCTGAGAAGCCGTCTGACCGGCCATGTCAGGCCTTGGCCGCACGATAGCCGTCGGCCGTGGCGGACTCGGCGTCGACGTAGCAACGTTCGGCCTTCGTGCGGGCATAGAACCGACCGCCGGGCACATGGTAGATCCCAGAGTTGTCGTTCGCCTTGATGGGGAAGCCGTCCGGGCACTCGCCGTCGAGTGGCAGGACCCAGCGTTCGGCACCGCTCGCCAGTGGATCGACCGTGCCGGCATCGGCGTCATCGAGGGTTCGCGCACGGTGATCCACGACGGGGCGGCCGACCGGTACAGGTGGTTCGAACGGGGGCCACCCGGGCGTCGCCGACGGCTGCGGTACCGAGCGCTGAGACCACCATCGCGCCGTTGCGGCAACGCCACCGAGGAGCACGGTCATCCACACGAGTCGCTTCGCCCAACGCTTCATCGACGCCAAGCCTAGTTCTGTCCGTGCTCCGGCCGGGTTGTCAGCTCGGGACCGGGTTCGGTCAGTTCTGGTGTGAGCGCTCGTGTGCGTTGAGCACGGCTCGCAACGAGGCGGTGATCGTGCTCGGGTCGGTGCCCACACCCCACAGCACGCCTCGCTCCGATGTGGTGGTCTCGACGTATGCGACAGCCATCGCCTCTGAACCCTGGCCCATCGCGTGCTCCGCGTAGTCGATCACGTCGAGCGTGGCGCCGAGGCCAGAACGCAGGGCTTTGACGAATGCGTCGATCGGGCCGTTGCCCTCGCCGTCGATGGTGTGGTGCTGGCCATCGACCGTGAGCTGAGCCGTGATCGCCGTGCGGCCCGAGGTCGAGTCACTGCGCAGTTCGTGCGATGTGAGTCGGAAACGCGGCTCGGCCGGGAGATACGCCTCCTGGAACGCGCCCCACATCACCACCGGGCTCACCTCGGTGCCGGAGTGCTCTGTGATGTGCTGGATGGTCTTGGAGAACTCGATCTGCAGGCGGCGCGGCAGGTCGAAGCCGTGCTCGGTCTTCATCACGTAGGCCACGCCTCCCTTGCCGCTCTGGCTGTTGACGCGGATCACGGCTTCGTAGTTACGACCCAGGTGCTTCGGATCGAGCGGCAGGTACGGCACACCCCACAGCGGGTACTCGCCACCGTTGGCGGCCGCCGTGCGGTCGAGCGCCTCGAAGCCTTTCTTGATCGCGTCCTGATGACTGCCGCTGAACGCGGTGTAGACCAGGTCACCGACCCACGGGTGACGAGGGTGCACCGGTAGCCGGTTGCAGTACTCGGCCGTTCTGCGCAGCGCATCGATGTCGGTGATGTCGAGCTCGGGATCGATGCCCTGAACGAACAGGTTGATGGCCAGGTTCACCACGTCGACATTGCCGGTGCGCTCACCGTTGCCGAACAGCGTGCCCTCCACACGGTCGGCGCCGGCCATCACGCCCAGTTCGGCGGCGGCGGTGCCCGTCCCTCGGTCATTGTGCGGGTGCAGGCTGATCACCACCGCATCGCGCTGGCGGATGTGGCGGCCGAACCATTCGATCACATCGGCGTACACATTGGGTGTGTAGCACTCGACGGTGGCCGGCAGGTTGAGCACGATCGGCGAGTCGGGGGTGGGTTCGACCACGTCCATGACGGCGTGGCAGATCTCGATCGCGAACTCGGGCTCGGTGAGGGTGAAGCTCTCGGGGGAGTACTCGTAGCGAACCTCGGTGTCGGGGATGGTCTCCTCGAGCTTCTTGCACAGCCTGGCCCCGTTGACGGCGATGTCGATGATGCCTTGCTTGTCGAGGCCGAACACCACCTCGCGCTGCAGCGGGTTGGTGGAGTTGTAGAAGTGAACGATCGCCCGCTTGGCGCCCTGGAGCACCTCGTAGGTGCGCTCGATCAGCTCCTGGCGGCACTGCACCAGCACCTGGATCGTGACGTCGTCGGGGATCAGGTCTTCTTCGATCAGCTGGCGTACGAAATCGAAGTCGGGCTGGCTCGCCGACGGGAAGCCCACCTCGATTTCCTTGAAGCCCATCTTCACCAACGCGTCGAACATCCGCCGCTTGCGCTGGGGGTCCATCGGATCGATGAGCGCCTGGTTGCCGTCGCGCAGGTCGACGCTGCACCACAACGGCGCCTTGTCGACGACGGCGTCCGGCCACGTGCGGTCGGTGAGCACCAGCGGCACGAAGCGCTGGTACTTGTGGAAGGGCATCTTCTTCGGGGTGACGTTTGGCGGTGCCATGGCGGTGGATCTCCTGGAGCGAGCGAGCGAACGAGCGGTGAGTCGGTGTGAGCCGATCGGGAGTGTGGTTGGACACCGGCCGGAAAAAGCAAGAAGCCCCCGGCCGGGAGGCAGGGGGCGGGCAAGCGCGAAGTATGCGGCGCTTGCCCTACATAAGAAGGAGCAGCAGGCCGAAGGTGCACATGACGCTTCGGACTGTACCCCAGTCAGCCCGTTTCGGCAATCAGGTTCACCGCTCGGACGACTCGATCATCCATGAGGCCGGTCGACGCCCGGAGCCGGCGGTCGGGGAAAGTTGCGACGTCGAGTCGTGGGCGTCTCGGTCAGAGTGCCTTGTGCATGTGGATGTCGTCGGGTTCGAGCTGCAGCAACTCAACCAGGGGATGCTCGCTCGGCTGGAACCCGCGAGCAAGGTAGAAGCGGACGGTGTTCACCGAGGGAGTCGCCGACACGACCATCTCGGTGGCACCGAGGTCGCGTGCGATCTGGTCGAGTTGATCTGAGAGGCCACTGCCGACGCCGGTCTTGCGGAACGGTGCGCTCACGTGGAAAAAGGCGAGCTGTGCGATCTGAGGTCGCACATGTGGCAGAACGATTCCGATCCCGACCAGCCGGTCGTCGGCGAAGGCGCCGATGACGAACCCGCCGCCATCCACGTACTGCTCGGCTTCGCGCACCTTGGCTGTGACGGAGTGTGCACCGGTGCCATCGGGGTCCCAACCGGCTGCGTCCCAGCGCCCGTGCCGTTCGATGAGTTGGGTGCCCCGCTGTTCGTACAGCACCGCGATGCGTTCATGCCGTTCGATTTCGGCGACGCGAGGCAGCTCGTACCTGCCCATCGTGCGGAACGTGACGTCAGATTCCACGGACGTAGGCTCGCACACGAGCGCTACTTCCCGAGGAGTCGGTGGTCACGCAGAGGACCCGGAGCCGGCGTTCGGTGGCGCGTCTGAGACGGGTGATGATTCGTGTCGTGGATGACGGCGGGATCGACGACGACCTTGCCTTGATGGAAGCCACCGCTCGCCAGCTCTATCCAAGTCCGGGTCAGAGTCCGTACGGCTTCGTGCTTGTCATTGCGGACTTGATGCGCTTCATTGCTCGACTGTCGCTCCGAGCCCTCCGCTGGTCGCGGAGCCGAATCGTTCGCCGCACCTCGTAGACGATCCGGCGTTCGGCGACGCTCGAACGTCTGTGATTCGGGAACGCGATCTTGGGATGGGTAGCCGAGCACGGACGCCCGGACTGCATGAGTGATTGCCGATTGGGGGGCAGGAACGTTTCCGTGCGGGTTTGCGGTTCGGAACGAGAGTCGCCGAAGGTCACCAAAGGGATCGGTCGACGATGCCGGTCAGATCCCTTCGGCGAGTTGGCGCTCGTACTCGACGGTGTCGAATCGACCGTCGGACACGGCTACGAGTCCATCGTCGCCGAACGTCCACTGCTCCCACCCGTTGAAACGCACCGCATGGCCGGTCCCGCCGGGTCCGGAGTTCGTCCCCTCGTACGTCCAGAGGAAGACGGCTCGGTCCCCCGCAACCCGAGCGCGATCCAGGATCACGACCGTGTCGGGAAAGGCGTCGTAGAAGCCCTGAGCGACTGCCGAGATTGCAGAACGACCGACTGCTGGCTCCTGGCCGTTGACCGCGAGCGATCCATCCTCGGAGAAGAACGCGGCGACGGAGTCAGGATGGTGCGAGCACCACGCAGCGGTATATCGACGTGCGAAATCCTGGAGCTGATCGTCGGTCATCGGTGCAACGTACCTCATGTCGCCAATTCCGATGTCCAGCGACGACGAGCCGCATCCTCGGGCGGTGTTCGACCAACATCACGTCCTCGGCTTGTAGGAATTTGCACCTCCGTGGTCGACCTCGACTTCTCCAGAACGGGCGTCGCTGCGTTCGGTGTCGTCTTCTCGCCGCGTTCAATTGCGACTCGACGAGACGCAGCGGTGGTGCCCGGGATGCATCGTGAAACGCCCGCGACGCCATCGGTTCCTCCGTTGGATGGATCTGCGGACCAGATGGAGGCCGCTCGGATACGTCACACTGACAGCCAATCGGACCGCCCTCAACCGGCAGCGATGCCCACAGCCAAGCATCCCAGGGCAATCCACACCCGACCTCTGCCGTAAGTGTCCCCGATACGTGCCGGTATGCAGTGGGGGCTCTACGCAGGCAGATCCGGGTGGCCGGCGGTGATGGCCCTCGTCAGCAGGTGAGGAAGTTGGTGAACTGCCACGGGTCGTCCGTGTTGAGGCCGTCGCGCTCGGTGCTCCAGCCGGGGAACACGTCGTTGCGGCTGCTCACCGGATCCCAGTCGGCCGGTCCAGAGTGCAGCGTGCCCAGGTATGGCTTGGCGCCTTCGAGGATCGTGTCCCACGGGAGATCGTCGGGGACGCAGACACCCTCGTGCGGATGCTCGATCATCCACGCGATCGCAGACACGATCGAGCCAGCCACCTGCAAGGTGGTGGCGCTCTGATGGGGCAGCGCGGCGCGAGCCTCGTCGATGGAGAGCACCGATCCGGTCCACCACGACTTGAACGGATGACCCATCAGCAGCACGCCCAACTCGTCACGGCCGCTGATGATCTCGTCGTTCATGATCCGCTGCTCGGGCTGCATCTCCCAGTTGCGCATCCGTAGCTCGAGCACGCTGTTGATCGCCGCG
>JAYSLK010000033.1:0-3902 GCA_043725585.1 Actinomycetota bacterium | reverse complement strand
TTGCTCGGAAGGTCCGCGACGTGGCCCACCGAGGCGCGTACGTCGAAGGTCGCCCCAAGGAACTTGGAGATGGTCTTCGCCTTCGCGGGCGATTCGACGATGACGAGGGGCTTGGCCATTGGGGGGTATCGCTACGGCATGACGGCAGTGGTTGTCAAGCCACGTGTCGTTCGATCCGTCGATCGCATGGCCGACTGCGTGGCCGAATGGGTCGTCGATCCGAGGTTCGGAGGGGTCGGCAGAGGAACGCTCGCCGACACCGCAAGTGTCAGGACAGCGACTCGCACACGGCCCGTTCACCGTCGATCGACACCTCGACGCGGGCTCCGGGGTTGAAGTCGGCGACACCTGCAACGTGAACGGAAGTGAGCACGTCGAGCCGGTCGAGACGAACCCCGAGAACCGTGGCCGACCCTTGGAAGGTGCAGGTGGTGACCGTGCCGGGGAGACCACCATCGGCGACGACCCGCATGTCCTCCGGACGCACGAGGAGCCGCACCGAGGCACCATCGTGCTGTGTGATGCGGTCGACGACCACGGAGTGGCCGCCGACGCTGACCGCACGGGTACCGGTGACCGTTGCCGGCAGCTCGTTCATCGAACCGACGAACCTGGCAACGAAGGCGCTGGCGGGATGGCGGTACACATCCCGCGGTGTGCCCAGCTGCTCGAGCCGGCCGTTCGACATGACGCCGATGCGGTCGGAGATGGCGAGCGCCTCCTCCTGGTCGTGGGTGACGAACAGCGTGGTGATACCGAGCTCGGTCTGGATGCGGCGGATCTCGTCGCGCAGCGTGGCGCGCACCTTGGCGTCGAGCGCACTGAGCGGTTCGTCGAGGAGCAGCACCTGAGGTTGCACCGCGAGCGCGCGGGCGAGGGCGACACGCTGGGCCTGACCGCCCGAGATCTGGTGCGGGTAGCGGTCGGCGAGGTGGGTGAGCTGCACGAGCTCGAGCATCTCGGCCACCCGGTGGTGCCGTTCGGCGGTGGCCATCTTGCGTGTGCGGAGCCCGAATCCCACGTTGTTGGCGACGGTGAGGTTCGGGAACAACGAGTAGCTCTGGAACACCATGCCCATGTTGCGCTTGTGGGCAGGGGTACGGGTGATGTCGGCGTTGCTCACCAGGACCGCACCCGAGTCGGCGAACTCGAAGCCGGCGGCGATCCGCAGCGCCGTGGTCTTGCCGCAGCCCGACGGGCCGAGCAGTGAGATCAACTCGCCCGGCTTGACGTCGAGGTCGAGGCCCTCGAGAGCCACCGTGGGGCCGAAGGTCTTGCGGACGGAGACGTAGGTGAGGTTGGTCACGATCCGGGGTTTCCTGGCATCGAGGCAGCATCAGCTGCCATGCGGGCGAACGACTTGCGCTTCGGGTCGCGCTTCTTGGTGAGCACGCTGAGGGTGATGAACAGCCCGATCGTGACGAGGAGCGCGAGCAGGTTGAGGCCGTAGCCACCCTGTGGCTCACGCGAGGTGAACGTCGCCTGGAAGCGCGGCAGCGTCTCTTTGAGCAGGGTGTCGGCGATGGTGAACTCGCCGATCACGACGGCGGCAGTGAGGAACGACGCCGAGATGATCGCAGTGCGCAGGTTGGGGATGATCACGCGCAGCACCGTCGAACCCCAGCCGGCACCGAGGCTGCGCGAGGCGTCGACGAGGACGCGAAGGTCGATCGCCTTGAGTCCGGCGTCGAGCGAGCGATAGGTGAAGGGAAGCGCCAGGATCACGTAGAACGGGATCAGCGACAGATCGGAGTTCAGGAACCACCGGGCGTGCGGCTGGATGATCTTGATTCCGGCCACGAGCGCGATCGCCGGGATCATGTAGGGCAGCACCGTCATGAACTCGATCAGCGAGCGGGCCTTCGGCACGCGCAAGTGGGTCCAGATCGCAGTCGGCAGCAGCAACCCGAGCGTGAGCGCCACCGTACCCACCGCCAGCTGCAGGCTGAGCCTCAGGGCGGGCCAGAAAGCCGGGTCGTCGAAGGCTTTCGTGAGCCCGTTGAGCGACCACTTCTTGAACAAGGTGTCCCAGCCGAGCAGGATCGTCGGCACGTTCTGCAGCGAGAACCGGGCCAGGGTGAGCAGAGGGGCGAGGAAGAAGATCGCGCTGATCATCAGCACGAGGTTGGGGATCAGCCGTCCGAAGCGGCGACGAGGGCGGCCGGTGCTCGGCGGAGCGAGACCCGTCGGTGCGGTGGGCTGGCCTCCGATTTCGGGGTCGATCGGGAGCAGCTCGACCGGGTTCTGGAAGTTCGGATCCATCAGCTCTGCCACCGTTCGGCCCGCTTGCGGGCCATCCAGTACAGCGACATGCAGACCACCATGATGATGATCATCCAGGCGGCGAGCGAGAAGCCGACGGCATCCTCGCCGATGCTCACGTCGCCGCCGAGGAAGAAGGCGATGCGGAGCGGGACGATCTTGGAGTTGTCGGTGAGGATGCGCGCCGTGGCGTATGCGGCGAAGGAGTTGGCGAACAGCAGCAGGAAGCCGCCGAGCAGCGAGGGGGCGAGCACCGGCAGGCCGACCCGGCGCCAGTAGGTCCAGCTGGTGCCACCGAGGTTGGCGCACGCTTCTCGCCACGATTGCTTGAGGCCATCGATCGCGGGCAGCGTGATCAGCAGCATCAACGGGATGTTGAAGTACGAGTAGACGACGATGAGTCCGGTGACGTTGCCGAGGTCGAAATCGCCCGCGTACAGCTCCCAGCCCATCCAGTCGAGGATCTTCGTGCCCACGCCCTGGCGACCGAGCAGGCTCAAGAAGGCGAAGGCGAGTGGCAGGCCGCCCATGTTCGCGGCCACGCCGGAGAAGGCGGTGACGAGGTTGCGCAGCCAGCGGGGCCGGGTGGCCGTCGCCGCGGCGTAGGCGAGGAGGGTTCCGAACAGCACGCCGATGGCGGCGGCGCCAGCGGAGAACTTCACCGAGAACTTGAACGCTTCGAGGTTCTGGCCGGTGAAGGCTTCCTTCATCGCGGAGAAGGAGAAGCCGCCCGCCTCGGTGTTCGTCGCATTGCGGAACACGCTGATGGCGGGGATGAAGAGGAACAGGATCAAGAACGCGAAGAAGGGCAGGAGACCCAACCACGCGAGTTCTCGACGTGCCCTGGGGGGCGCACCGGCGGTGCGCCCCCCATCGGCAACGACGTCAGTGATGACGAGGTCGGTCATACAGACACTGATCGTTCGTGATCAGAGTGCTGATCAGGCGTCTGCGACCATGGGACCCCACTGCGCAGCAAGGACTTCCTTGGCGGCAGCGATCTGGGCCGGGGTGAGGAACGCCACCTGGTCGAGGAGCTCGTCCGGGGGCAGGTTCTTCTTCGAATCCTCGGTCACGAGGCCCTTGTCGGTGATGGCCACGATGCGGGCCGGAACGGCGCCACCCTCGAGGTAGCCGAGGGCGCCCTCGTCGCTGAAGATGTGCTCCTGCCACAGCTGTGAGCACGCCTGGTGCGGGCTGTCCTTGATCACGCCCTGGCCGTAGAAGCCACCGTAGATACCGTCGGTCGGGAAGTTGACCTCGATGGTAAGGCCGGCGTCTTCGAGGGCGCTCTGCAGGCCGGGGACGTTGTAGCTCCAGTCGATGGCGATCGGGGTCTCACCGGAGAGCACGGTCTCCTTCGTGACGTCGGTGCCGCCGAGGTTGCCCGAGGCCTTCAGATCGGCGAAGAACTGGATGCCGGGCAGGATGTCGTCGGCCGAGCCGCCGTTGGCGATGCTCGCGGCCATGACGGCAGCGAAGGCAGCACCGGATTCACGCGGGTCGCCGTTGAGGTTCACGAGGCCCTTGTACTCGGACTTGGTGAGGTCGGCGAAGCTCTTCGGGGCGTTCGACACGATGGTCGTGTTGGTGCTGATCGCCATGATGCCGTAGTAGGCAGCGGTCCAGTTGTTGTCGGC
>JAYSLK010000032.1:0-5051 GCA_043725585.1 Actinomycetota bacterium | reverse complement strand
CAGCGGCTCGGCGAGCAGCTGGGTGTCGGTGTCGAGCACGCTGTACGGTCTCAGCAACACCACGAGCGACAGCACCGATGGCTGGCGCCTCGGGGCCGTCGGCTGGACCAACGTCACGGAGTCGGTCTACAACGCCGGCAACACCGTCGCCGGAGAGTCGGACGGGTGGCGCACGATCACCTCGGGCAGCAACTCCACCTGGACAGCCGTCACCGCGTCGCTCTACGGCCTGAGCAACACCACGCCTGACGACACCGACGGATGGAAGGTGGCGAAGACGTACTCGGAACCGTACGACTACTTCGACACCACACCGTCCCCGATGTACAACTACGCGACGATCGGCAACCTCGTCGTCGGCAACACCTCCGGAGTGGAGGGTGGGTTCGTGGAGGCAACGCCACGGGGTGGGCCGTACACCAACGCCGCTGCGGCCGACCTGTTCGTGTTGCCGAACTACACCAACTTCGGCTCGGCCCTGGCCAGCGTCGCCCTCGACCAGTGCGGCGGAACAGTCACGATGCAGACCCGGGTCGGCAGTTCTGCGGCGCAGGACCCGTTCACCTACGAGAACACCACCACGAACGAGATCGTGCAGACCTCGGCTGCTTACCGCAGTGGCACGTTCGACATCGCCCTTCCGGGTGGCGCAGCGACGACGGTCGTCATCTCACCGCAGGAGTTCACGAATCTCGTCCGCTACTCGCCCGCCGGCTGGAGCTGCAAGAGCGGCGGTGTGGCGTACCCGTTCACGACGATCCCAGTGCCGGACCATGCACCGTGGACTGCGATCCAGCTGAGCGTCAACCCGAACCAGGCCGTGTCGTGCGTGCAACAGGTGATCCTCACATGAAGCAGGCATCGGGTTCGGGTTCACCGATGGGTGTGCGTCGTCGCGACGAGGGCAGTTCGCTGATCTTCGCGCTGGTCTGCATCGTGCTCGGTGCGACGGTGGTGGTTCCGCTGATGCGCTACACCATGACCGTCCTCAGGGCCGACACGGTGCGGAGCGACCTCGCCGACCGCACCGAGGCGGTCAAGGGTGGCCTCCGGGCAGCGATGTACGACCCGGTTGCGCTGTACCAGGCGTGCGTGAACTCCGGACGAACCGTGGCGGTGCAGCTGGCCGTTCCACCGGGGCTCGACATCACGTCGTCGTGCACCACCACCAAGGACGCGTTGCAGGACGTGCCGAGCAACCAGCGATACGCGCTCGCGACCACCCAGGTCGGATCGGACGCGGGCATCCCACCGGCCTACGTGGCCGAACCCGAGCGGCCCGAGCTCGACGGCACCATGTCGCCCAGCTGGTGCACCAGCATGGTGTCGGCAGATCCGTTGATGAAGCTGCCATGCGGGAAGCCGTATCCCGGGAACGGCGCAGCGAACATCAACGCGTGGCAGGCCGATGCAGCAGTCGCGACTACGGGCAGCAAGATCTTCCTTCCGTCGCTGCCGCCGTTCTCGAACAACCTCGCCTTCGCAGGTGGGTACTTGATGCCGGTCGGCGAACTGGGACCGTGCCGCGTGTTCTTCCCGGGCAAGTACACCGACGACGTCGTGATCACCGACAGCATGCCGGTCTACTTCGTGTCGGGCATCTACTACTTCGAGAAGGCGGTGCGCATCTCGGGCAATGCTCACGTGGTCGCTGGCGCCGGGTCGACGCCCGGCTGCGTCGAGAGCGACGCGGTCGCCGTGGCCGATGCCATCGACGCACCTTTTTCGGCCAACAGCAGCGGTGTGGGCGCCACCTTCGTGTTCGGGCTGAAGGGTCGGCTGATGGTCGATTCGCTCACGAGCGGCTCGTCGATCAGCTTCATCATGAACCGGCGCCTCGTGGCTCGCGAAGATCCCCTCGCTGCCCTCAATGACGTTTCGATCATGTCGGTGAACGGAGTCTTCAACGGCACAGCCACGGCACCGCTGGACCTGCCCGGTCAATTGAACGTCCCCGTGTCTCCGGTGTTGAACGGTTCGGTGACCTCACCCGATCCTTGGACACACTTCTACAAGGCATCGACCCTCGTGTCGACCACCACCGCACCGCCGGTGTGTGGGCTCCCCCTGAGCGGCGTGACCGCGGCGTGCCCGATCGTCGACATCAAGTTCGGAAACGCCTCGAGCGTGACACTGAAGGTTCCAGGCTATGTGAGCGTGCCGCAGGGCTCGGTGAGCCTGGCCACGGCAACGGGCATGGGTGCGAACAAGTGGGTCTCGTTCGGGGGTGGGATCCTGGCCGCCCAGATGAGCGTCACGGGTCCAGCGCCGGACTTCTTGCAACTCGGACTGTTGAACCCGGTGGTGCAGAAGACCTTCAAGATCGTCACGGAGACCATGGCGACCAACCCGAAGGTCACCTCCATCGCACTCGTCCAGGTGAACGAGACGGGTGGCAACGCGATCAACTCGTGGGTCGTTCAGTCGGGCTGACATTTCGTTCGTCCGGCTCGAGGCGCCGACGACGAGCTCGCCCTGTCACCGACCGTGGATCTCGGAGATCTCCACCTGTTCGAGATCGATCACATCGATCAGCTCGGCGCCCTTGTTGCGCACGTTGTTGACCGCTGTCGACACCGGGTGCATCTGGAGAAGGTCGTCAGGAGCCGGCACGAGCAGGCTCACGAGCGACTCGACGTCGTGGTTGTCGGGATCGAGCCACTGGTGCCACACGGCAGACGCGAGGAGGGCGGGCATCCGGTCGTGAACCGGAGCCATCGTGGCGTTCGCAGCTGTGGTGATGATCGTGCAGCTGTGCAGCCACGGACCCTCGGCACCGACCGACTTGTCGCGCCACGCAGCCCAGAGGCCCGCGACGGCAAGGGGCTCACCGTCGCGCCGATGGATGAAGTACGGCGGCTTGGCCTTCTGCCCCGGCACGGCCTTCCACTCGTAGAACCCGTCCATCGGGATGATCACGCGCCTCGACTTCAGCAGCGGCTTGAACGCAGGCTTCTCGGCGAGCGTCTCCGCTCGTGCATTGATCATCTTCGACCCGATCTTGACGTCCTTCGCCCAACTCGGCACGAGGCCCCAATGAAAGGCTCGCACGACCGGCTGAGCGGAGGCGTCGGCCACGACGGCGTAGATGTCGTTGGTGGGCGCGACGTTGTGGTTCTCGCCCAGTGGTTCGGCGTCGAAACTCGCTCCGAAGTACGACGCAATGCGATCCGGGGTGTTGCTGGAGACGAAGCGACCGCACATTCGTGACCACCGTAGTCACTCCTCCGTCGGTCAGCAGCCGGTCGGTGGACAGCCGATCGGTGAGCAGGTGGAACTCGATCAGCTCCACGACAGGGTGGCTCGTGCCGAGCCACTGTTTTCGTAGAAGTCCATCCGGATCGTGTGCACGCCTGCGGTCAACGTCCGGGTGACCGTGTTGGTTGCGTACGACCGGTCACCCCAAGCGTCGATGACCTTCACACCGTCGATGAACAGGCGGCCGCCGTCATCAGAACCGAGGACGAACGTATAGGTACCGGCAGCGAACGTCTGTGACCGTGTCCATCGGACCGCGAACTGGTTCGACGGCAGTCCACCCGCAGGAGCGCCCGACCCCCAGTTGAAGTTGATGCTGGCATCATCCCGGCACAGCGCCGGAGCGCCGGTGAGGTTCACGTTGTTGAAGTACTCACCCTTCCAACCCGTGATCGCCGGGCATGTGCCGGGCACCGTGGTGGTGGTGGCAGGCGTGGTGGTCGTGGTCGACGTGGTCGAGGTCGTGCTCGCCGGCACCGTCGTGGACGTCGTCGTCGTGGACGTTGTCGTCGTGGGCGTTGTCGTCGTGGGCGTTGTCGTCGTGGGCGTCGTCGTGGTTGTCGTTGCGGGCGGCACGGTCGCCGGTGGAATGCCCTGGTCGGGGTCAACGGTCCATGAGTTCACGGCATACGCCGAGTTGGCGCGCACCTCGACGATCGCCCGTGACGTGCTCTGGCGTCCCGTCGGGCTGGTGGCGAGGGCGACGAGGCCGACGCGAAGCTGGGTCGGCTGCGCCTCCACTCCCAGGAACCAGTTGGTCACCGGGTTCGCCGGCAGCCGGGGGGCGTCGAGCTGCACCCTCGATGCGACGAGGCCGCGTCTCGCGACGAATCGGTAGCCGTCCTGCTGTGCTCCAGATGCGGGGGTGCGCAACACGAACTCGGCGTTCGGCGTGAAGATGTAGCCCTCCGCTTCAAACTGGCTCCGGGCCTGCCCCGTGGTGCCGGAGAAGTCGATCAGCACTGCTGCGTCGGTCGACGCAAGGGTGGAACCCGAGTACTTCAACGCTGTCGGCGTGGGCACGGTGGGCAGCATCACCTTGTGGACACCGACATCGACAGCGTTGGCCGAGTTGCTCGAGTCCGGAAGGAATGGCACTGCACACACGCCGGGGGAAGCCTGGACGCACGGATACTCGCCTTGTTGAACGATGTCGCGTGGGATTTGCAGGTTGGCGGTGGCAGAGCCCAGGTTCACCGTTCTGATCGACGTTCCCTCGCTACCGCGTGTCGCCGGCGTGGAGACGCGGCGGTTGATCATCACCGACGAGCTCTGGATCACCAGTCGGGCGGGTCCGTCGAGGACCAGAGTCGCGCCTTTGCCCGTGATCGAATGGTTCGTGAGCGCGCTCGCGCTGAGGGCCAGATCGGAGTCGACAGCGCATCCCGCAACGCGACCCTCGCCGAACACGACCTTCGCCCCCGCCGTGATCGTGACGACGTTCGCGAAGTGGTACACGCCCGATGCGAAGAAGTGCTGCCTCCCGCCTGCCCCGCTCAACGTGAGTGGGTCCTCGTAGCGACCTGGGTAGTACATGCGACACGTGGACGTGAGGTCGACGTACTTGCCATCGCGGTCGTAGGTCGGCACTGGAGGCAGGCGGGGGTACTGCCATTGCTGCACGCTGTCGGTGGTGTTCGGGTCGTCGCCGGCGCGTGACCACCAGGGCACCGGCGCTGCGGTCGAGCAGGCCTGATGGAGGTGGGAGAAGGGTTCACCAGCGCTCTCGATCTGGGAGAGCGCGACCGGGTAGCCGTCCGGGCCGACAGCAGCCGCGTCGCAGTCGACCGGTG